>JACMMD010000167.1 GCA_014379235.1 Anaerolineae bacterium | reverse complement strand
ATCTGGCGCAGGTACGGCTGACGATAGCCTGTGTAATCGGGGTTGGCTTCCAGCAGAATATGATCGCCGGGGACAAACTCGACCAACTGGAACGGGCCAGACGAAACGCTGGTTTCGGGGTCGAGCATGTAGTCAGGGCCGAATTCTTCCAGCGCGGCAGCTTGCAGAGGCGGCCAGAAATACATCGTGCCGGGGAGCGGCGGGAACGGCACGGCAGTCGTCACCGTGAACGTCAGATCATCGGGCGCGGCAACACCGATTTCGTCCGTCGAGATTTCGCCTGCGACGGCTTCGTCCCAACCCGCGATGATGCCGTTCCACATCCACACGAAGTCATAAGCGTGATCCGGTTCGGCCATGTAGCGATAGGTCGCCACATAGTCGTTGGCGGTGAGCGGTGTACCATCGTTCCACATTTGGCCGGCGCGCAGGTGGAACGTCCATGTGAGGCCGTCCTCCGACGATTCCCAACTCTCAGCCGCAGCCGGAGTCAGGTTCAGGTTTTCGTCCAGTTGAACGAGTGAATCGCCAAACTTGTCGAAAGCGTTCTGGTCGCAAATGCGCTGGTAAACCGACACAGCGGACGCCAGTGACGTTTCCGTGCGGGCGGAGTTGCACAGGTTTTGCCACGTCTGCATTTCATAGGGCGCGGCATCTTCTGGCAGCGGACGTCCATAAACGTCCACATTGTCGTCCTGCGCGCCGACGATTGAAATCGTAAGCGGGACGAGCGTAAGCGCTAATATACAGAATACAAAAAAGAGTGTGGTGCGTCTGCGAAACATTGGGGCCCCCAATCGCTAACCAGTAAAGGGTCTGGGCGAAACGGTCTGCCTTGCTCTGTTGAACTCAGCTTTTCGCTTCAAACTATTGCACCGATGTTATATCCAAGTCAGCCCATTCGCAAATTTAGGTGGAGGCGGCAGCAGACAGCATTGAGCGAAGTGTGATAGGTGTTGAAGGGCTAATATGCAATTTCGAAATGAGCGATCTTTAAGCGCATCCTAACACGCCTGCGCCTAACTCATGCCGTTAGTACGACAGGTTGTGCTTGGCTCATGGATGGTGATGTAGCGCGGCGTTTACAGTTTTCCAGTTCCATGGCAGGTTGTGCATAGCCGCGCAATTGTCTCATGTCCCTTGCCATCGCAGCCCTTACACTGCCGCCGCAATTCTGCCGTGTTTCCGAGCTTTCCAGTTCCCCCACACACACGGCAAAACTGCACGAAAGTCTGCCGCCCGATGCCATTGCAGGTTCGACACGGTACTGGAGCCATAGTTTGAACTCCTTTTGAATGAACTATGGTAATAGTTCTGCCTTATATCCTTATCTACAAATTATATCACAGACTAGTATTTAATAATATATTACAGGAAAATAATTATCTTGCTGGTGTTGAATGGTCTTAAATGCCCTATAAGAGCGATGCTATAATCCTTCGCCATATCCCTGTAGGGACGCCTCGTAAGCGAAGTCGGCGCCCTACTTAAATCAATAAAAGGCGAACCAACATTAGCGACAACAACTTACGCTCATACTTCCTGCTTGACCCCAAAGTTGCATTCCTCAATCACGGCTCGTTTGGTGCGTGCCCCAAGCCCGTATTCGAGCGCTTTCAAGAGTGGCAGCTTGAACTCGAACGCCAGCCAGTCGAGTTTTTAGGGCGGCGCTCCGATGGGTTGATGGACGAAGCACGGGCAGCGCTCGGTGAATATGTCAACGCCAGCGCCAACGATCTGATTTTCGTGCCTAACGCCACCGCCGGAATCAATATCGTTGCCCGTTCGCTTGACCTGAAAGCGGGCGATGAAATTCTGTCCAACGACCATGAGTACGGGGCGCTCGATTTTACGTGGGGCTTCGTTTGCTCGAAGACGGGTGCGAAATACGTGCAGCACTCGATTCCCCTGCCCGTAACTTCGCACGAGGATTTCGTTGAATCGCTGTGGGAAAAAGTCACGCCGCGCACCCGTGTGATCTACATGAGCCACGTCTTCTCGCCAACCGCGCTGATTACGCCCGTCGCTGAAATTTGCCGCCGCGCCCGCGAGTCCGGTATCTGGACAGTGATCGACGGCGCACACGCTCCCGGTCATATTCCGGTGGACTTGCAGGCCATCGGCCCGGATTTCTATTCCGGCAACTGTCATAAGTGGATGTCCGCACCAAAGGGCACGGCCTTCCTCTACGCCAATCCCGATTTTCAAAACCTGCTCGCGCCGTTGATTGTCAGTTGGGGCTTCGATGACCCGACATGGGCCGGGCGCAATCTGTGGCAAGGCACACGCGAAGTCTCGGCCTTCTTGTCTGTCCCGGCGGCCATCAACTTTATGCACGAACACGATTGGGACAGCGTTCGCCGTGAGTGCCACGCTCTCGCCAAAGCGACACGCCAACGCATCATCGACCTGACCGGATTACCGGCCATCGCCCCCGATGATGCCGGATGGTTCAACCAGATGTTCACGGCGCGGCTGCCCAAAGTGGACGAAGAAGTGTTAAAGGCGCGGCTGTACGACGAATATCTGGTCGAAGTGCCGCTGGTCAAGCGCTTTGAAGAAAACTTCATCCGCGTGTCGATTCAGGGCTACAATACCCGCGAGGACGTTGACCGCCTGCTAAACGCGCTGTCCAAACTGCTGCCGCAGTTGGCACAGTAGCTCCGTCGCGTATTTTGTAGGGGCGACACATGTGTCGCCCGCGCCGGAAAAACCAATATACGCGAGAGCAGCTTCGACGTTCGCGCTTGAAATCCAGTGCGTAGACGCTAGAGCTTAGAGGCTAACAGCTAAAAACTAACGGCTATACATGACCAACGCACAAACCGCTCCACTGCCCCGCCGACCTATCCGCTTCGCGCTGATTGTGCTGGCCGCCGCCGCGCTGGTGCTGACCATTCTGCTGACAATCAGCTATATCCTTGATCGTCAGCAGTTGGAACAGTCGGCATTGGGCAATGCGCGCAGCCAAGCCGAGGCCGCCGCGCAGCAGATCGACAGCGCCTTCATCGACGTGAAAGCCATTGCCGATGCGCTGGCCAACGACCTTTCCGACGGCAGTCAGCCTTTTTCCGAAATCGACGGACGCTTGCACGCTGAGATGGTGGCTCACCCCGATGTTGATGGTTTAGCGATCACATTTGAACCCTTCGCCTATGACCCCGATGAGCGCCTCTATCAAGAATATGTCTTCAAACAGGCGGACGGCACAATCGGCAGTCTAGTTGGCGCGAGCTACGACTACTCCGCTCCGCCGGGTGATGGCCCCGACGGGCCGCAAACCCAGTGGTATCATGACCCGTTGGAACAAGGGGCGATCTGGAACGAGCCGTTTCTGGCGACTGGCGCGGGCAAAGTCCTCATCGAATACGGCGTACCCTTCTATCGTGTAGACGATCCGACAACACCCGCAGGCGTGGTGACGATTGACTACTCACTTCAAGATATGCGCCACTTGATGAACTCGTTGGAGTTGGGCGCGACAGGCTACGGCTTCGTGCTGTCCTCAAACGGGACGTTTTTGACGCATCCCGTACCGGAACTCGTCGTTCAAACCTCGATCTTTGACCTCGCAGATTCGCTTCATGACGATGCGCTCGGTGACGGCGCACAGCAAGCGCTGAACGGTGAACACGTGATGCTGGACGGCATTGACCAGATCACCAAGCACGGCTCATGGACATTCTTCGAGCCGCTCCCCGACACGGGTTGGGCTTTGGGCATTGTCACGAACAAGAGCGAGTTTATGCTCCATCCCCGCCGGACAATGCGCGAACAGGTCACGATTGCGCTGGCAGGCACGGCTTTTCTGGTATTGGCATTAGCGGTTGTGCTGCGCGCAGATCAGGGTTCAGGGCGCAGTCTATGGGCTGTATCAGGCTCGTTTTCGCTGCTCGGCATCTTGCTTATCATTGTGGTCTGTTATCTGGCCACGAGCTTAGAGCGCCGCGAAGGGGTGCAAGTCGCGGATTATTCGGCGGTTCAAAGCTATCTGGAAAACTATACCAGCCAGACCGAGACATCCACGCCGCCGATCACCATACCCACGGGGGTTTTCGTGCAGGCGATTGAGTTCCCCGACCCAACATCGGTGACGGTCAATGGCTACATCTGGCAGCGCTACGATACCAGCATTGATGACAGCGTTCTGCGCGGCTTTGCGCTGCCTCAGACGACAGGCGAAGAATATACGCTCAACGAGGTTCAGCGTCAGCAGCAAGACGGCGCGGAAACGATCATCTGGTATTTCGGTGTCACTCTGCGACAAGGGTTTAACCCCGTGTGGTTTCCGTTCGATAACCGCGACATCGCCATCCGCATCACGCCGCAAGACCTGTCGAGTCATATTATCCTCACGCCGGATTTCGACTCTTATGGCCTGATTAATCCGCTCTTGCTGCCGGGAGTTGACCCCGCCGTGAGCGTGAACAACTGGAATATCGAGAGCAGTTCGTTCAGCTATCAACAGAGCAACTACAACCCCTCATTCGGGCTGGCGAACCAGTCAGAGTTCGGTCACGCGCCGGAGTTGTATTTCACCATCAATACACAGCGAAACTTCCTCGGCCCCTTCATCGCGTATCTGCTGCCGGGAATTGTGATTGCACTGATGCTGTTCGCGTTTCTGCTGTACGAGGGCAAGCCCGACGAGTCCGAAGAAATCGTGACGACGCTCAACTACACAGCGGCGCTGTTCTTTGTCATCGCCATCACCCACACCGCCCTGCGCGATAACATCGGTGCGGTGGGCATCACCTATATGGAACACCTTTATATCCTGCTCTATATTGTGATTATCGTCGTCGCGGTGAATACGTTTCTCATCGTCAAACGCTCGAATATGCCAATCGTTCACTATCGCAATAACTTGATCGTGAAAGTCCTCTATTGGCCGGCTTTCGTGGGTGTGTTGTTGATCTCCACGCTGCTGGTATTTGTGTATGGCTAATCGCTGCACTTCCCCTCACCCCTAAGTCCCCTCGCCCACAAAACGGGGCGAGGGGACTTGCCTCTCTCCCTTTCGCCCCTTGTGGAAGAAAGGGCCGGGGATAGAGGGGTAAATTCCCCATTCTTTACGCAACAAGCAGCGAACTCATGGTTACAATCAAATAGTCAAATCTTACATATTGTTACCACACTTTGAGATCGCCATGACCGACGCCATACACAGCACCGTGATCGACGCTCCAACTGCCCTTTTACTGCGCCCCCGACTACGTTTTTTGCTGATTGTGCTGGCTTCTGCCGCGCTGCTGCTGACGATTTTGCTGACCGCCAACTATCTGCTTGAGCGTCAGCAGTTGGAACAGTCCGCGTTTGACAGTGCGCGCAGCCAAGCGTCCGCTGCCAAGCAGCAAATCGATGCCGAGTTCGCGGGTGTAAGGGACACTGCCAACAACATTGCTGACGACCTCTCAAATGGCACACTCGCCCATATCAGCGCCGACATCGAAGCACGGCTCGAAGCGGAAACCACAGCCAATCCACAGATCAACGGCTTGGGCACGAACTTTGAGCCGTTCGCCTTTTCGCCCGCCGAGCGCCTCTATCAAGCCTATCGCTACCTCGACGCGGACGGCGCGTTCGTCACCCTCGTGCACGTACCTTATGAGTACACCCTGCCCGAACCCCCGCCGGAAGATACCGAGTCACGGCATACAGCGTGGTATCACGAACCCATTGACAACGGGGCGCGTTGGGATGAGCCGTTTCTTGCGGAGT
>JACMMD010000166.1 GCA_014379235.1 Anaerolineae bacterium | reverse complement strand
TCGGCAGTTCATTTTGTGTGCTGTTAACCAACCCTTTCTTTGGAGATGGCGGCGGCAAGCTGCGCGCCGATCAATTCGAGCATCAGGATATTTTCGTTGGTGATCGTTCCCGGTTGGTCGCGGCAGACGACGATCACACCGTATTTCGCGCCGCTGAACACCACCGGAATACAGGCCACCGCGCCAAGCCGACCCTTCGCCACCAGCGGATAATTGGGGTTGTCGGTGGGGCCGGCGATGCGACTTTGCACATGCTGGAGCGACCACGAGGCCAGATCATCTGTGTCACCACTTAAATCTTTGGGCGCAACGGCTTGGATCGGGCGCGGGCCGTCCTGTGCCTTGAGGACGAGCTTGGCCGGATTGGTGCTGTCCGGCGCATAGAAGGCCACGAAATCGAAATTCAGGTCTTTGCAGGCGGCGACAGCGGCCTGCTGCTTGCCGCCGACACCCGCCGCAGTTCGCAGACGTTTCGCCAATTGACGCACCGCAGGTAAACTGTCAGCACGCAGCGTTTCAAGGCTGCGATCCGACATCAAGCGGGTGATGCGCTGCACGAGGTCGTCGTTCTCAAACGGCTGTGTGCTGAGTTCGTCGGCCTGCCCCGGCAAACCGAAGTCGGCTTCTTCATCAATCAGCACGATAATCAAGCGCGGGTAATTGTGGCGCACGTCGGCGATCAAATCGTAAACGCCGCCTAGCCCATTATCGATGACGAACACATCAACATGCTGATCGCGGTCTGCGAGAACGCTTAGCGCGTCACCTTTGTCAGAAACAAGCTGCACCTTGAAGTCTTTTTTCGTGGACAGATTCTTGTGGAAACGGTTCGCACTCTCACGACGAACAGCGACCAGAACGTTTACGAGTAGCATAACAGTTTCTCCACAAATAGACGGATGGGCGACAGCGCCAAGCTAGAACGATTTTTCAGCGGATGCCAGCGCCAGCAAAATAAGCTGTCGCAGCCCAAGCGCCACAGGTTCGGTTTCAATATACTCGTCCACGCGGTGAGCGTTGCCGCCGCGTGTGATGCCGATGGTCACGGCAGGGCAGCCCGCCGCGAGAGGCACATTGCCATCGGTGCTGCCTGTTTCCAAACGGCCCGCGACATTCAACTGCGCCAGCACCGCCAGCGCGTTTTGTACGAGCGGATGGTCGGGTGAAATAGAACCCGCCGGACGATCACCGACGACTTCGATGCTGAAGCTCAGATCGGGCGTGCTGCTGGCATTCACTAGATCACGTACTTGCACTTCGAATGGTGCTAATACCGCGCTATCTTCCGAGCGCAAATCGAGCCAGAAACTGGCGTGGCTGGCGATGACGTTGATGCCGTTCCCGCCTTCGATGATGCCAATATTATACGTCGTGCGCGGCGATTGCGGGGGTTGCAGGGCGTTAATGCGCGCTCCCAGATCAATGAGGCCGTGAATAGCGCTCGGACGGCCAAAATGCAGCCAACTGTGCCCGCCCTCAGCGGCGGCGCTGATGTGTAAACGGCGCACCGCGATTCCTGCGTGATAGACGTGGCCAAAGGCCAAGCCTTCGACGTTAATCACCTGCTGAATGTGGCTCTTGAGGCGCTCAAATACGACTTTGATGCCGCCAAGATCACCAAGACCTTCCTCGCGGCTGGTCGCTACCAGCCAGATATTGCGCTCCGGTACGCTGTCGCCCATTGTCCATGCCCGCGCCAGTCCCAGCAGCCCGGCCACGCCAATGCTGTTATCGCCCAAACCCGGCCCGTAGATGAGGCCGCCATCGACGCGGGTTGCAAGGTCAGTATCAGCCGGGAAAACGGTATCGGTGTGGGCCAAAACGAGGATGCCGGGAGCATCGGGATGTTGGCCACGCAGCAGCCCGTAGACGTTATATCTTTCGTCGATAGAAACTTCGGCTAAGTTTAAGGCGCTGAACTGTGAGGCGACGTAAGCGGCGCGTTGGGCCTCATGGAACGTGGGGGCGGGGATTTGCTGGATGGCCAGTGCTTGTTCGATTGTCCAGCTTGTTAGCTCTGGAAGCCACTGCCAGCCAAGCCGCCGGTCTAATTGTTCGATCTGGGTTTTCATTCAGCCTTGCTCGTTGGATTTCGACTATATTTGAGTATGGATTATGGCGCATAACGTTCGAATTTGCTGCAAAAAGCTAACAAAGGGATGTGAAGGCCGGGTCAAGCGGATTATAATACCCGTCCCCGAACCCTGACGGGTTATGCAGCAACAATTGATCCTGTTTAGTACCGGGAGGTCATATGCCAGAAGCTCGTATACTGGTCATTGGGCGAATGCGGTCAAAGCAGGAAAACTACGTGAACGCGCTGAAACGGCGCTATGATGTCGTCGTTGTGCCCAGTGGCAGGCAGGGCGCGGAGCTTGCCGATGCTAATCCACCACACGCTGTTGTGTTGGATGCGATTTCTATGCGAACGCCGGGAGAGCGAATCTGCCGTGAGCTGCGCGATGCGCTGCCTGTGATGCCTATCGTACACTTATATCCCGGCCCCAAAGGTGAAATTCACAGCGCCGCAGACGTGGTGTTATTCGAGCCATTCACGTCGCGCAAGCTGATTAACAATATCGAGCGACTACTGCGTTTTGGCGATGATAAGATCGTCGCCTGCGGCCCCTTCTCGATCAACCTCGTGCGGCGGGTGTTGGTGGCGCATGGGCAGGAAAGCCAACTCACGCCCAAGCTGGCGCGGTTGGTGGAGATTTTCTTGCGGCATCCCGGCGAAACGCTTGACCGTAAGACGCTCATGGAAAAGGTGTGGCAAACCGATTATCTCGGAGATACACGGACGCTGGATGTGCATATTCGTTGGATTCGGGAAGCTGTCGAAGCTGTACCCGGTAAGCCGGAGTTTTTGAAGACAGTGCGCGGCGTCGGTTATCGGCTGGAAATCCCGGTCGAAGAACCCGTATCGGTCTTCTTAGCCGAGATGGGTGAGCCGCTCCAAGTTTAAGAGCGGGGCGAGTAAACAGTCCTCGTTTTCAGAAAACAAAAAGCCGACCCGGTGCGTTTAGCACGTGGTCGGTTTTGTTTTTATTTTGCTGCGAATGAAAGAGCGGCAGAGGTTACTTGCCGGACGTTTCCAGCGCGTGAAGCTGCTTCATCAAACGGCTCTTGCGGCGGGCCGCGTTACGCGCATGAATGATGCCCTTGCTGGCCATGTGATCGAGTTCTTTCACGGCCTGCTTCACGTTTTCACGAGCTTCTTCAACCGTAGACTTCACGAGCGTGGTGCGCGCTTTCTTCACATAAGTACGCACACGGTTACGCATGGAGCGGTTAGCAAGGCGCAGTTTTTCATTCTGACGAATGCGCTTGAGCGCAGATTTATGGTTAGCCATCGCTTTTAGTTTTCCAGTCAAGTTACAAACAAAACATTCGCGCCTCTAAGACACGGATGAAAATCATAGCATACGGAGGGCGCAGTTGTCCAGCGTAAATTCGCTCAAACGCCGTGTTGTTTCAAGCGCCGGTGTTCATGAAATTCATGGCTAACATCACTGCTGCACCTACGTTCAGCAGCAGCAGGACAATCACCGCTACAATCGCAAGTGGCGACCTCGATGATCCGCCCGATCCCGGTAACGCTCCGACTTTAATATCTTTCGGGATTTGCCGGAAATATTCTTCGGGGTCAAAGTCGTGAAGCTCGTCTAATTCGTCGTCATCTTCCAGCGCACTGCGGCCACGGCTGGCCGACTCGAAGCCCGGTGAACGCGGCGAATCGGCGGTGCGGCTTGGAGCAGGCGCGGCGCTGCGTGTACTCGCGGGCGGGGATGCCGCTCCGGTGCTGAATGGCCCAACTGCGTCCTCATCTTCAAAGGGTGACGCGGTGAATATGCCAGATGTGTCGCGGACTTCACTGCTGCCAGAAAGTCCTAGTCCGGCTACCCAGTCGTCGTATTCTTCCGCTGTCGGCTCGTCTACCTGACGGTAGCTGCTAGGGCTGCTAGTTTCGGTTTCGGGGGCGCTCCATTCGACACTGGTCGATGTCGCTTTAGGCGGGGGCGCGGCATTCGAACCACCACCGCCGAGCATCTTCAAACCCTCGCGGGCACGATCATTCGAGGGATTGATCTGCACAACGTTTTCGAGGCAGATACGCTGTTCGTCTTCGGATTCGACAACCGCGCTCAACCACAGCCACGCTTGCTCGTTGAACTGGTCAATGTCAACGGCGCGCATAAGCAAGATACGCGCATCCTCTTTCTTTCCGGCGCGTACCGCGCTGATGCCTTCACGAACCATCGCATCGACGTTGGCTGACGACATGCGTTCTACTCCTCAAACCG
>JACMMD010000165.1 GCA_014379235.1 Anaerolineae bacterium | reverse complement strand
TGCGACGCTCAAACGAATGCTGCGACGCACGACTCAGGCGCAGTTTAGCGCGCTGGTTCGGGCCGCACGGGAACGTGTCCCCAACGTGAACATCACAACAGATGTGATTGTGGGTTTTCCCGGCGAAACCGACGCTGAGTTTGAAACCAGCGCGGCTTTCATCGCTGACATGGATTTCGCCGGAATGCACGTCTTTCGCTACAGCAAACGGCCCGAAACGGCGGCGGCACGGATGCGCGGTCATATCGCTGGAAATGTGGCGAAGAAACGCAGCGCGAGATTGTTAGCGCTGGCGGCTGAACAGGAACGGCGCTTCACGGAACGCAACACGGGACAAACGCTGCCCGTGCTGTGGGAGCAAGTCGCTGGCAGCACACCGGACGGTTTTAACAATGTCGGTTATACTGATAACTATATTCGCGTGTCATGTATTCATCCACGCGCTTTGACCAACCTCGTCACATTGGCGACTCTGCAAGGCTACGACGAGGAGCGCGGTCAGATGCGGGTAGCTCCCATCATTGGCGGCGTGTGAGTGTTAAACGGGCGACCCAACGGGTCGCCCCTACAAGAAGAATGAGGGTTAGGCGATGGACGATCTAAGAGGCAAACTGCAAGCGGCCTTGAAAGAGGCGATGGTCAACAAAGACAACCTGCGCCGCGACACAATCCGCTTCGTGATGAGCGCGATTAAGCAGGTCGAGGTCGATACACGTCAAGAACTAACCGCAGACGATGTGATGACCGTGCTGCTAAAAGAGATCAAGAAGCGCCGCGAAACCATCGTTGACGCGGAAAAAGCGGGGCGCGCTGAACTCGCGCACGAGGCGGCGGCGGAACTAAACATCCTTGAGGAGTTCACGCCCAAGCAGCTTTCCAACGACGAACTCTTGTCTATCGCAGAGGACGCAATCAGCAAAACCAGCGCCACCTCTACGCAGGATATGGGGCGCGTGATGTCTGAAATCATGCCGCAGGTGAAGGGCCGCGCAGATGGGCGACACGTGCAAGAGATCGTCCGCGAGTTGTTGAAGCCCTAAGGCGCTGGACGCAGGCAAAGCTCACTCATGAAAGAATGGCTGTCGGAACGTTTGGTGCGCTATCTGCGTTTCTCGGACGAGCAAGCGGCACGTTGGCTGCATCTCGTTGGCGTGACGCTTGCCGCTTTGTCATTCCTGCTGATGGCGACGCTGGTAGTGGCTTTTGACGACATCGCGGGACGCGCTGGCGCGACGCTGCAAATCGGGAACATCACCGAGCAAAATATTCGTGCGCCGATCAGCCTAACGTATGTCAGCCAAGTGCTGACCGATCAACGGCGGCAGGCCGCGTCCGATAGTGTGCGTCCGGTTTTCGATCCGCCTGACCCGAATGTGGCGCGCCAGCAGTCGCAGCTTGCACGGCAAATCCTCGACTTCATCGACAATGTGCGTCGCGACCCCTACGCCACGCTCGAACAGAAAATCACGGACATCAACAAAATCACCGCGCTGACGCTGGACGAAGCCATCGTGCCGCACATTCTGGAAATGGACGACGAGACGTGGCGCTCTGTCGATGACCAGATTGTCAACGTGCTGGAACGGGTGATGCGCGAGTCCATCCGCGATACGGATATGGGCACGGTGCTGTCGCAGCTACCGATGCAGGTGAGCGTGCGCTTTAATGCCGATGATGTATCCACGATTGTCAGCATCGTCGGCGATCTTGTGCGCCCGAACACCTTCGCCAATCCGCAAGAAACCGAAGCGATGCAGCTTGAAGCGTCTAACAATACGCCTTCTGAAAGCCGCAGTTTCGAGCGCGGGCAGATCGTCGTGCGTGAAGGCACACGCATCGACGGCGCAGATTACGAAGCGCTGAATCAACTGGGTTTGCTGCGTCCCGCCGAACGCCGTTTGCAAGGGATTGCGCGGGCGTTCTTAGCCGTGCTGATCGTCATGATTACGGCGGGTTTGTACATCGCCCGTTTCACGCCGGAGTTATACGAACATTCGCGCTTTCTGGCACTGCTGGCGTTTATCTTCCTACTGGCGTTGATTGGAGCGCGGTTGTTCGGGGTCGGTGGGCAAATTTACGTGTATCCGGCGGCGGCCCTCGCGCTGCTGTATGTGACGGTCATGGGCGCGGAAATCGCTGTGATCGGAACGTTGGGTTTGGCGCTTCTGATGGGGCTGATGGCCAACAATTCGTTGGAAATCGCCGCGTTGGTCAGCGTCGGCGGCATTATCGGCGCACTGTCGCTGCGGCGTTCGGAACGGCTGAACTCCTATTTTTTCGCGGGCTTGGTGATTTCGCTGGCGAATACGCTGGTGGTGACGATCTTCAATCTCGGCGCGCTGGCGGCCAGCGAAGAAACCAGTATCACCGTGCTGATTCTGTACAGCTTGCTCAACGGTATTCTTGCGGCGGCGGCTTCACTGGTCGGCATGTACATCGTGACGCTGCTCTTTAACCTGCCGACGAGTTTGAAGCTGGTCGAACTCAGCCAGCCGAATCAGCCGCTGTTACAACGCCTGCTGCGCGAAGCTCCCGGCACGTATCAACACTCTCTGCAGGTGGCTAACCTGAGCGAGCAGGCGGCCAACGCCATCGGCGCGAACGCCGAATTGGTGCGCGTTTCGGCGCTGTATCACGACATCGGCAAGATGTTGAATCCGGCCTTTTTCGTGGAAAATCAAGCGGATGCGGTTAACCCGCATGATGTTCTCAACGACCCATATCGCAGCGCAGACATCATCATCAGCCATGTTACCGATGGCGATAAGCTGGCGCGGCAGTATCGTTTGCCAGCGCGTGTTCGTGACTTCATCATGGAGCATCACGGCACGACGCGAGTGGCCTATTTCTACCAGAAGGCCGTCGATCAAGCGGGCAGTGACGCCGAAGTCGATGTCGAGCAGTTCACCTATCCCGGCCCGACACCACAGAGCCGCGAAACGGGCTTGATGATGCTGGCCGATAGCTGCGAAAGTACGGTTCGAGCGCGGCGACCAACCAACCGTCAAGAGATTTTCGACATCGTGCAAGAGATCTTTGACGCACGAACACGCGATGGCCAGTTGGATAGCTCCGGTTTGACGACCAGCGACATCAAGACCATTCGCAATATCTTTGTCGAGATGCTGCAAGCGGTGTTCCATCCGCGTATCAATTATCCGGCGGGCGCGACACAGGCACTGCCGAAAACGGGTTCATTGGCGGTGACACCGAAAACCCCGCTTACGCAAGATGCCTCATCGGACGCGCTGGCCGCTGTCAATCGAGCGAAGGCCGCCGTTGTCCAAGAGGCGTCCCGTCCGCGCCGAACGGAGGACAAGCGCGAGGATATACCTGTCACATCTCCAAGCACCGATACCGGGACGCGCCGGGCCGTGGCCAACGGCGAAGCGCTGCGGTTGCTGCCCGCCGAAGAAGATGATTCGCCGCTGCCCGATGTGCCACCGCTGCCGCGTACCGGAGAATTTCGAGCGGTGCGGACTGAGACGAACGGCGTGGTCGATGGCGCAGCAGACGTTGAAAAACCAGCGGGCACTGTCGCTGGCGCTGGTCTGGATACGGCGGCGGATAAGGCTGAAATCGAAGATACACAAAAAGATGGCAAGCCGGACGGCAGTCGATGAGTGAACAGGGCTCTACCGTCGATGTACAAAACGAGATGGGCTATGCATTGGACGAGGCGCGGCTGCGAGACGCGGCGCTGACTACGCTGGCGCAGCAGAACGCTGAACCGCACAGCACGCTGACGATTGCGGTTGTCGATAACGACACCGTTGCAGGCTTGAATCAGCGGTTTCGCGGTATCGACGCGCCAACGGATATTCTCTCGTTTCCGTCAGATGAGCCGACCATCTTTGTAGAAGACAACAGTGTCGTGCGCTACTTGGGCGATCTGATTATCGCCTACCCGTATGCATCGGCGCAGGCGGAGCGGCTCGGACATGCGTTGATGGACAGCCTCGCGTTATTGGTGGCACATGGTACACTGCATCTACTCGGCTTCGATCACGACACGGATGAGAATCGAGCGGCGATGTGGACGGCGCAGGCCAATGCGTTGACAGCGTTGGGTATCGCGCCGGAAATTGCGCCCGCGCTTGAGGACTCCGAGCATGAGTAGAAGCCGGCAAATCTACGATGCGCTCACCAGCACGATGCGTATCGACCCGGACGAACACAGCCCGATCACCAGTTCCAACCGTTTTACGAGTCTGGGTTATGCGCTGGCGGGTTGGCTGTATATGCTGCGACGGCAGAAGAACACGCGCCTTCAAGCGTTGGCCAGCGTCGTGGTTTTCGTAGTGGCGCTGTGGCTGCAAATTGATGCGATTGGTTGGGCACTGCTGGTGGTAACGATCACCATTGTTTGGATGGCGGAGTTTATGAACGCAGCGGTTGAAGCCGTTGTCAACCTCGCCACACTGGAACTTCACCCGATGGCCAAAGTGGCCAAAGATGTCGCGTCGGCGGCGGTGCTGCTCGGCGTAGCGGCATCGGTGATTATTGGCCTGCTGGTCTTGGGGCCACCGCTCCTACAAAAACTAGGGATTTGAGGCCCACGAATGGCAGAAAAAAGTGCCAATCTGATCGACAAGCTGGTGAGCGACTTCAACACGCTTGAAGAGTCGCTGACCAGTACGGCGAATATCGACCCCCAAGCCTACAGCCCGAAGGTCAACCGCGAATACGGCTCACGGCTTAAATATTCGCTGGCCGGGATGATGCATATGGTCGTGCGTCACCAGACCGTCCGGGCGCTGTCTATATGGTCACTCATCAATATTGTGGCGGGCATTTGGGTAGGCATCGACCTGTTCAAGTGGGCGCTGCTGGTCGAAGCTGTGGGTGTGATGTGGGTGACGGAGTTCATGAACACGGCAGTCGAAGCCACCGTCAACCTCGTCACCAGCGAAATTCATCCGATGGCCAAAGTAGCCAAAGATGTGGCATCGGCGGCGGTATTCGTCAGCGTGATTATCGGTTTCGTAGCGAGTGTGCTGGTACTCGGCCCGCCCATTGTCGCAAAGCTAGGGGGCTAATGTGGACGACGACTCTCGATATACATCGTATGCTCCACCACCTCTACCGGAAGATGACGACGGCTACGATGCCCCTGCGCCATCGTCGGATGCTGACGAACATGACGATGGCGGCTATGCAAGCTCCGCGCCACCGACTTATCGAGATATTTTCGACGACGACATTAGCGATGCTGATGAAACTCTAGCACCTGCCGCTCCGTCAGCCTCACCTGTTACGCCACGATCAACGCCTTACGCATGGACACCGCCGTCGGGCGAACCTGCTGCGCCGCGATCTGAGGCTGTACCGCTCCCAACGCCGACACCTGACGCTTCAACGCGAGGACGGGCGCGGGATCGCCAGCGCCGCCGCAGCGAACGCGGGGAAATGGCGCGAGTATCTGGCAGCGGCCCACGCTCGGCAGCACGACAACTTCGCCCAACGGGCAGTTTTCAAATGCCAAAGATCACTCTGCCGCAAAACACGCGGGTTATCGCCTACGTGGTCATGGGCGCAGTGCTGATTCCGGTGATGCTGCTGGTGTTCCAACTGCTGAAAAACGACCCGCTAATCTCCGAGCCGAACGCGATCTGGATCGGCACGGAATGGACTTACGAAGCACACACCGACGATGAAGTGAAAGAATTGGTTACGCGCCTGCGAGAGAATCGCATCGGCACAGTCTATGCGTGGGTGAGCTGGCTGCAAGAGGACGAATCGTGGCGCGGTACGGAGAATTTCGAGGCTGTACGGGTGTTCGCGGCGCAGTTCAAACGCCTGTATCCCGAAGCGACGCTCTACGGTTGGGTCGGCGTTCCGGTCAATGTGGGCGCGGAGACAGATCGCCTGACCGACAGCGCGATTCGGCAAACGATAGCCGACTTTAGCAGCAACGTTGTGCGGAGTTTTGGTTTTGACGGCGTATTTTTGAACGTCGAATTGGTGTGGGATGGCGACGAGAATTTCCTCGAACTCTTGCGCGGCGTGCGCGAGTCGTTAGGTGAGGATATTCCACTAGCAGTGGCCGTGCCGCCGGATTGGAGTCCGACGAACGCGACTTTCCCTGTGCCGCCGTTGATTGCTCCCGGCACGGAATGGAAAATCGAATACAAACAGAGTGTAGCCCTGCTGACTGACCATATCGCCATTATGGCCTATAACAGCGGCCTCGATAATGCCGCCGATTATGAAACGTGGATGGCCTATCAGGTCAAGGCATATGCGGAAGCCATCTCCGCGTTAGGGTCGGGGACGGAGATCGTCGTCGGCATTCCGACCTATGATGCTGAACTGCCCGCGCATGATCCTGCTGTCGAAAATGTCGAATCCGCGCTGCGCGGTATTCGTATGGGGCTGCTGCAAGCCGAAGAATCGGCGGCAGTGATCGAAGGCGTAGCTATCTATGCGGCATGGGTGACGGATGACACGGAATGGACGCAGTTCAAAACGCAGTGGGTAGACGCTGGCTGAAATGCTGGTTCAGGCGGTTTGTATTGGCCGGGCTGCTGGCGCTATCCGCTTGCAACCTGACGTATAATCCTGACGCGCAGTTGACACCTACATTATTGCCAGTGGTAATCACTCCAACTCCGATACCGGCTTCGCTTGCGCCAACGGTAGGAGTGGTAGAGGCGGCGCAAACGCAGGTTGCATCTTCGCCCGTGCCCACACAGCCAACAGTGGCACCGATTTCTACCGTGCTGCCGACTGTTGGCATACCGACGTTGGCCGCGAACGCGGTTTTCGCATCTTCGACACCAGTCCCCGCTGCCACCACAACTCCGCTTGTGCCGCAGGCAGTCGCCATTCCGCCGACACAGCCGCCGCTGCTGGTCGATTGTCCGGTAACGTCACTGCGTTTCAGCCGGACGTATAACAACCCGCTCACGATCAGCCCGATTGTGGCCTCACAAGATACCTGCTATCAATTGCAAGCGGGTGCGTCGGTGACGCTGACTTGGCCGGGCGCGCCATCAGCATTTCCTGAAGTGACGTTCTACCGCCGCGATGAATCATTAGACAGAGCAGAAGTCATCGGGCGTGACGCGAACGCCGCTGATGGCGCGTCGATTCAGTGGACAGTGCCCGCCTCATTACCATCGTCGCTGTTGTACGCCAATGTGACCAATTCGGCGGACATCAGCGATTCGATTCGGGTGTATGTGGGGTAAAGAGAAAAGCGTATCTCTCGTCCCTCAGTAGATCAAGGAAAGTAATTTGCGAAAGAGAGATGCAAGGGATGAGCAGGATCATTCTGAG
>JACMMD010000164.1 GCA_014379235.1 Anaerolineae bacterium | reverse complement strand
CTGCTCACGAAGCCATGAACGAGCGCATCCGGCAGGGGCCGCCGAGGTTGTGATTTTGACCGCTCCCTATTTATGGGGTGATTAATGCCAAAATTTCGTCAGCGACCCGGCTGGCCTCATCGCAGTTGTTTTCCTCAAGGTACTGACTGAGTTGAAGCATGAGCGCCTCAACTTCGGGTTGTCGGCTTGGATTCTGTTCTATCCACGCCGGGAGTTCGGACTGGATTGTTTGAATTCTGGCGGGTAAATCCGGGAACACATAATCCCCCTCGACGAGCGCCTCTCCGCCAAGAAACTTCCTGTAAGCCGCGAGTGAATCGGGCGCTTCAGCCGTCGTGCGAAATGGATTCGCACTGGTTTCACTACCAACGCCCCAACCGAAGATATTCACCAGCGCAGCACCATGATTAAACATCCACGCCAGATACGTTTCCATGCTGCCGCCGCTCGCCAGAAAACCCAGTTGAACATTCGTGCCTTCAGCGGATGCCCAAGCTGGACTGCCGTGTCTTTCAAGTTCGTCGTAGAGCTGTTCCATCAGCCCCTGCTGCGGATAGGTGCTGTAGCCGGGATTGTAATGCTCTCCAAAGGAAACGGACGGCGGCGCAAACTGATTAACTTGCGAATAGGTCACGCCAGAGCGTTCCTCCATGTTTTCATAGGTGTGTGTGGAGACCACTGCGGTATGTGAATAGATTTTCTCTTGACTAACCCCTGCTTCGGCTATGCCCCCTGCCCAAAGCTCGATAAACGCCTGTACGACCTGCTCGCGCTCCCGGTCTAAGTCTTGAGGTGGCTGCTCTCTGCTAAAGCCGCGATTGGTCAACGCGCAGTAGCCGACATACTGATCGGTTTCAAAATCACGTCCGATCTGAGTTTCCCATCCCATAATCACCCCTGCGAATAATTCTGGTTTCCCCTGTGCCTCAAGGGTGTCAATCCCGTCGCTCACCGCGTCACCAATCACATCACTCGCTAGATGGTGAACCGCTGCTTGAATAGCGGCACTGTTAACGCACATCTGTGGGAAAATCCATGTCGGTTCCGGCCCCCAATCGAGTCTTCTGCCTGTGCCCGGTGTACCCTCCCAGTCTAACCACTCGACATTCGCAGGGTCTTCCCACAAATCAGAGCGCCGCGCCCAAAACATGGAGTCGTCAATGTGAAAGCCGACGGCGATATCTTGTTCAAGTGCGATTTCGAAGGCATCCTCGATCATCTGCCGCAATTGCGCGTCGGTGTGGTCAAATGCAAGCGGCCCAATGATGAATGCCAGCTTCGTCTCTGCATCACCGGTTGTACCGATTTCTTCTATCATCCGCTGGACAAAGCGGCTCATCTCGTCTTTGCTTGGCGGTGGCGACAACGGATTTCTGCCCGATACCCCAATCGGCACGCTCGGATCGGGAGCGCCCGTAAACATCTGGAAGGCAAGGTATCGTGTCGCAATTGTCGCAGGAGAGGCTGCGAGTTGCTGGAAACCAAATAGAAGTCCAACAATTCCAAAGACCACGAGTGTCCGTAACTTAGCCATTTGCAGCCCACTTTGCCTTCACTAAGGGAAGACGCTACTCCAACAGATACCAGCCAACCAATATACCTTCTTTTTTGA
Source organism: Anaerolineae bacterium (assembly GCA_014379235.1). GTDB lineage: Bacteria > Chloroflexota > Anaerolineae > Aggregatilineales > Phototrophicaceae > JACMMD01. Next base: position 2,925 of record JACMMD010000164.1, on the reverse strand, counting down.
CTGCTCACTCAGATTTGATGTGACAGCCCTGATGCCCTTACTTGTTTACCGCAAGCGGTCAATTACACCGCGTTGACGAGCGCTTCCCCTTGCTGACCGAAACGATGGCCGTTGATCGTGACATCTACCGTGACACGAGCGCGGCGGCCTGTGAAATCCGGCGGCGGAGTGACGCTAAACGTCGCTGTGCCGATGCCGTGAGCGGGAAGCGTCAATGACAGTGATTCATTCGCTGTTTGCCAGCCCTGCGGCACAATCACCTTCAATTCGGCATCGGCAGCTTCTTTGTAGGGGTTGACGATTTCGGCCTGAAATTCGATGCTCTCGCCAGCATGGACGGTGGGTTGATAGGGTTCGAGCCGCGCTACGAAACCCTCGCCGCGCAGGTCGAGCGTTTCCGGTTGCAGTTCGCGGTGCAAGCGTTCGATGTCCGCGCCGATCTTGTCGATGCGTTTGTAGTAGGCGGGCACAACCCATCGCGGCTGCCAGTGGCCAGTGATAATCAGATCGGGCTGTAACTCCTTGTACAAATCGGCACTCAGCCCATAGTCGCCGGGACGGAAGCGGTTGGGGTAGACGTAGTTCATCTCCTCGCCGTCGTCCTGATATTGATCGCCGCCAGCGATGACACGCTTGCCATCGACCTCGAAGGCGATAGCCACCGCATAATACGTGTGGCCGGGCAGGTGATAGAGTGTGAACGTGTACTCTTCCCAGTGGATCGGCGTTTCGAGCGGTAGTTTGCGGTCTACGTGAATTGGGTCGTACCAGATGCACGGTAGATCATAGCGCGTCGGGTTTTCGAGAATGTCCGCGAACATGTCGGCGGCCCACACCTGCGCGCCCTCGACGCGGCTCAATAGGTTAATGCCTGCTACGTGGTCATCATGATAATGCGTGGGCATAACGACATCTATGCTGCTGACGCCGAACTGTGCCTTGAGCGCGGGCAGCGTGGCCAACCATGGCCGCCGTGAGGCGCGATCTGTGCCATACGGAAGCTCGGTGTTGAAGTCATAGCCAAAGTCGATGAACATGGCCTTACCACTTTTCGACAGTAGCACGTAGCAGTTAGACATCGACTTGCGGTGCATCAGCAAATGCGGAGTGATCGCTTCATAGGGGTGTTCGTATAGTTCCATCAAACCCGGATAGTTGCCGCGCAGTTGCAGCAGTTCCCACAATCGCCCGACGAGCAGATCAATCGCCGTTGTCGGGTCGGTGATCGGTTCACCGTGTGAAGGCAGCAGTGTATTCGGGTGGCGTTCTTGCAAGTCGAGCAGCGAGGGAATGCTGGCCATCACGCCTTCCGCACCGTTGTACGTCCACTGCGTCGCGGACATCATCCACACTTTGCCGGGAGCGGAGATCAAATCACCCGTGAACGCGAGCCGCTGGCTATCGACCTCGGCCAGCAGGGTAATCGAGCCAGTGGTATGTCCCGGCGTGGCGATGACGGTCAGGGTCACGCCGCCGAAATCGCGGGTTTCATAGTCCAACAGCGTCCCCGTAATCTGCACAGGCTCTAGCAGCGAGAAGCGGTCTTGACGCTGGTTGTAGTTGTTGTAAATCTCCCGCGCTTGCCAGTGAGCATCGACGCTGTGGAACAGGTCTTGCTCGGTGTGCGGAACCCACACGTTAATGCCTGCATCTACCGCCCGTTGCAGCCCTTGAGCTTGGTCACGGTGGTGATGCGTCATCAGCACATCGGTCACGCGCTCGATGTCGATTTCGCTCAGTTGGGATAGAACGTCGCCTGTGCCGAAGTCGATCAGTATGGCGCTTTTGCCGTTACGAATCACGTAGACGTTGCAGATGTCTTCAAAGAGAAACAGGTTTTCAGATAGTTGTCGCATGAAGCGCGCCTTTCAAACGTAAGTTTTTTCACAATGGCTAGAGTTTAGCGTTTCAGATAGGTTGTGGCGATAGGGTTCTGTGTTGCGGAGTGTTACAATAACGGCGATTTTTTGGTAGGGGCAGACCTACGTGTCTGCCTTCACGGGCGCACACATAGGTGCGCCCCTACATACAATGTAAGAGGCTCTTTTGAAATGGAAGCTGGTTTGGTTCGGGATAGGCTCATTATCGCTGCTGGCTACGTTGCTGCTGTTAAACAGAGCGCTGCGTCCTAGCCCTGTTTTGCCAACGCTGGCCGCGCTGCCGTCACAGACCGGGCCGCCAGCAGTTGAACCTATCGCCACCGCACCAGCATCGACCCTCACATCCTTCGTCACCATCGCACCATCCGCCACCATCACCGACACACCCATAGCAGTCCGTCCAACGTTGAGCGTGGGGCAGACCGGAACGCCACCTGACCTGCTTGAGCCGCTCGAAATTCAATTCGACGGGATTTTCTCGCTGCCATTGGAGCAGCGTCGGGTGGTTGAGGTGGTGCTCAATGTGAACCGCCGCTGGCTGCCGCCGGAAACGCAGTTCACGGTATCGGCTTACCGCGATGTGACGGGTTGGGCAAAGGTGACGTTGGTGCCGACGCGCTTTGTCGAAAGCAGTTGGTCAGGCGTCGAGACGATAGCGCCGTTCGTGGTGCAGCTTATCGTTCAGCTACAGGACAATGACGATGGGCACTGGAATGTTTATCTTGTCGGCAGTCCTGAGTTCAACACCATCCTCCCGACAATCCCGCCTGAATTCGTTGATTTCGCCTCACCGATTCCAGCGCTCACCGGCGACTATCTGCTGCCGTGGCCCGATGGTCAGACGTGGTGGGCGACGAACGGCTGGCACGGCGGCAACGCGATTGACTTTCAGCCGGGACTATCAGCTCGTTTCGGCGTGATCGCGGCGCAGTCGGGCGTGTTGAGCGAGATTTGCAGCGATGGTTATCAAAGCCTGCTGCAAATCCTTCACGCGGATGGCCGCGCCACGTATTATCTGCATGTGACGATGGATTTGACGGTGCGG
>JACMMD010000163.1 GCA_014379235.1 Anaerolineae bacterium | reverse complement strand
TATGCTGCAAGATGCGAAATCGTGGTTGGTGACGGCGTGGTGGATGTGGATTACGCCGGGCGTGTTGATTAGCTTGATCGTGCTGGCGTTCAACTTCGTTGGTGACGGACTGCGCGACGCTCTCGACCCGATGCTGTATCGGCGGTAATCCATTTTGGTCAGACTATGCAAAGTGGAGCAACACAATGAGCATTCAAACAAGAAATCAGTTAATTGATTTGCTGCTTAGTCTGCGCCAACGCTTACTTGATGCCCGCGAGAAAAACGATAAGACCCAGTTGTCGTATCTCAAAATCACTTTTGGTACGCTGGTCGAAGCCGCTTATACCGTCGAAGATAAAGCGCTGGTCGCTATTCTAGTTGATTTAGAAGACGCAGCGCGGGACTCCATAACAGGCGTAGACTGGAAAAGCTCTATCCCTAGTATCGAAGTTATTGAAAAGTCCTGCGTTTGATATGCTCATAAACCCACTCGAAACACAAGTGATGCAATTGTTGGATGAAATTGGCGATGAACTACGTGAGCGAGGCGTGGCACTCGAAGAACTCATGCGCGATGGACGTGAGCTACGCGGCGATCTGTTGCGTGAACTTTACGGCATTGAGCCAGAAGATGATTAAGGTCTTTTTTCCGCCGGCAAAGGGCTTTCCCCGAATCAAAAGCGCAGAGAAAAACTTCTCTGCGCTTCTGTATTTCTGCGTTGACTCGTTAGCCTTTAGTGATCGGCGCTAACGGCACTTTCGCGTTTCTGACGTTGATCTTTTCGCCCGCGACTGGTGCGGCCCATTTAACCGCGTTCAGGATGACGCGGCGCACATTGGTGTCATAATACGTCGGATAGGTTTCGTGGCCGGGACGGAAGTAGAAAATCTTGCCGCGCCCGCGCTGCCAACATGCCCCGCTGCGGAACACGTTGCCACCCTGAAACCAGCTTATGAACACCAGCGTATCCGGCTGCGGGATGTCGAACGGTTCGCCGTACATTTCTTCTGCTGGAAGCTCGAAGTGTTCGTCAATGCCATCGGTGATCGGATGCCCCGACGCGACTGTCCAGAAGATTTCGCGCTCGTCGGCTTCGCGCCATTGTAGATTGCCGCTCGTGCCCATCAGCTTCTTGAAAACCTTCGAGTGATGTCCCGAATGCAGCACGATCAAACCCATGCCTTCGAGGACGCGCTGTGCCACGCGCTCGACGATTTTGTCGTCAACGTCGTTGTGGGCCTGATGCCCCCACCACGTCAGCACGTCGGTTTCCGCGAGAATAGCATCGGTCAGACCGTGTTCCGGCTGATCGAGCCATGCCGTTCGCACGGACGCGATACCACCCTCGCGCAGACCGTCAGCGATGGCTTCGTGCATCCCCTTCGGATACACGTCCGCGACAGCCTTATTCGTATGTTCGTGGCGATATTCGCCCCACACCGTAACCCGCAAATCAGACATTCTAAGCCTTCTCCAATTCGGTATCCCGCTCACATTGAACCAGTGCGCCGCCCTGAGCCGCCGATGCCTTGATCGCGTCCCATAGGCGCGTCATCCGCAGCCCGATTTCCGGCGGGCTTGGATTTTCGATTTCGCCATTGCGAACGGCGAGGAACTGTTCCCACACGCCAATCCACGCTGGCACGGGCACTTTGCGGAGCTGCTTGCGCCCGAAGCGCTGGACTTCCAGCCGTTCGCCCCAAACACCCGTGCGGAGAATGGCCTTCGTGCAGAACACGCGCACGTCCGACGCGCAAGACGGGATGGTATCGCCGCAAGCGCTGATGGTGACCATCGCGCCGGATTCCAGCCGCCCGATCACCGCCGACAGAATATCAACCTGCCGCCCGCGATTGTCCATGAAGGCCGCTACTTCGAGAAAGTTCTCGCCCGCGAGATCGGCCACCGTGTTGAGCATATGCGCGCCCGTGTCGAACAGGAAACCGCCGCCGGACATCACCGGATCGGTGCGCCACGTATCGCCGTTGAGTTCGTTCCAGTTTTGCCAGACCGTGCCGCTGATGTTGAGGATTTGCCCCAATTCGCCGGAACGCAGCATCTTGGCGGCGGTGCGAATCTGCGGTGATAGGCTGCTCTGGAAAGCGATCACCAGCAGGCGGCCCGTGCGGTCACGGGTTTCGATCAAGCTGTGGGCTTCCTGCGCGTTGATGACCATCGGCTTCTCCAACAGCACGTCGATCCCGGCTTCCATGCAAGCCTTAGCTTGATCGTGGTGCTGGGCGTGCGGCGTGATGATGAATACGGCATCTAGCTGGCCGCTGAATTTCGCCAAGAGTTCCTCGATACTAGCGACCTGCGGCGGCGGCGTGACTCCCGCTTTGGTGAACTCTTGCGCCGCTAGTTCTTGCATCAGCGGCGATGGTTCACATAACGCGACGATACGGGTTGTATCTTGCTGGCGCAGCATATGGCGGATGTGGTGGCGGGCCATGCCACCCACCCCGATCAGGGCGACACGAACAGGTTGTGTTGTCATAAATTTGAGGCATCCAAATGGGTCTAGTGCTGGTAGATGATGTTTGTTTCTTGCTGCAAACGAACGGATAATAGCTTACTCTGGCGATTAAAATTATTCTATATCCAAACTAAAATGAATGTAGAAGTTACGCATCCGTTTATAGGGGTGACAGGCGGATATTGTCTGCATGGCGCTCCAATCAGATATTGCAGCACAAGGATCACCTATGAGCGACGATCAAGCACTTGACCCCAGATGGTTTCAATTCAGCAGCAGCCGCCCCCCGCAAACCGATACACAAACCCTTCTGCGCCTGCTGAAACATGCTGAGGCTGCGGTACGGTGGCACGCAGCAGAAGAATTATTCTACAGCCAAGACCCCGCCGCCGTTGATGCGCTGACTGAGGTGCTTCGGAACGACACAAAGTTTTCGGTCAGGGAGATGGCCGCACAGGCACTAGGGGCGATGTTTCAGGCAGGGATACCAGTACCAATTTTCGCGGCGGCAGTAAAGCCCGACGCGGATACACGAATGAGCCTTGTGATAGAGCGTCTGCACGAACTGGGCGTGAAAGTCATTGTAGAGGAAACTCAATTCAAGCTGCATGTTCCGCATGAACTTAAAGTGCCAGTGGCTATGGAAGTTGGCTTTCTTATGGCACAGCTTATGCAC
>JACMMD010000013.1 GCA_014379235.1 Anaerolineae bacterium | reverse complement strand
TCTGCGCGGTGACGGTCAAGTTCGCCTGAGCCATGTCCGTCGCTTGCTGAACCTCACTCAACGGGTTGAGCGTGGCTGATGGCAGTGGGGTCGCGGTTGGCGCATCCACGTATGGCGGCGTTTCCAGATTGTCGATCAGGATTTGAACCATATCACGCGGCATCAGGTAGACGGTTTCGCTGTCGTCATTGACGAAAGCATAGTAGCGTGTGCCCGCCGGATTGGGGTTGCCGACGCGCACCGTGTAGGTCGCGCCATCGGGGCCGTCTGCGAGCATCACGAACACCGGTTCAGCCAAGCCGAAACTAGCCGCATCCAAATCTTCGAGCGGGAAGCTGCTTTCCGCTTCGAGCGTGGCGAAAATATCGACCACGCCGACTGCGAACACCTGATCGGTGACACGGTTGGTAGCCGAGGCCGCAGGCGCTTGCGTGATATCCCATGTGCCGCCCTCGTTCTTGACCAGAATCAGCACGTTCTCGTCAGTAGAAGGCGTGAGGGCTGCTTCTTCAGTGGCTTCGGGTTCATCCGTCGCTTCTGCTTCATCGGGTTCGGCGGTGGCTTCTTCATCGTCAGCGGATTCCGCCTCGTCGGCTTCTTCGGTGGCATCGGCTTCGGTAGTGGCTTCGTCTTCCGCGACTTCATCAACAGGGATTTCGGTGGCCGTTTCCGTCGGTGTAACGAGGGCAGCAGCCGTCGCGGTAGCGTCCCTGTCCGCTTGTTCGATGCGCTCCTGCCGAACTTCAAAGCGCGTCAGTACGGCGGAGTCTAAATCAGCGAAGATGCGCCCGCCGCCTGCTTCATCTGGCGTGGCTACGGCTTCGGGGGCGTTGGCCTGAAAGTTATTGAACAGCATAACGCCGCCGATGACGACCACCAGCGCCGCTATAAAGATGATCGTTCCTCGATTGAATCGCATGAGATTGGTTTGCTCCTTGCCTGTCGCCAGAGGCTAAAGCCATCTGGCTAATGGAAAACCATGCCCACTAAAGGGGCAAATTATCAGCTACAAAGGATTTGTGAGCGCCTTTAGTGCGCTTTCTTTAACTTAGCCGCGAGGCTTTAGCCTGCGGCGATTTGCGATTGAGTTAATCAAGTAGGGGCACGATGCATCGTGCCCCTACGTGGCCAATCAAATTACCGATTTGGCTCGCGTTCGCGTCCGCGCCACCAGACCCACACACCGACCAGCAGCACGCCGATTGGCAGCACGAAAATGGTCAGTAGGTTGATGATCCACAGCGTACTCTGATCGGCGAACATCGGTGTATCCTGTGGGAGCGCCTGCTGTAACACGGTGACTTCGCTGATGAACTGGTCGAAGTTGGTCGTCCAGACCATGCTTGCAGCGGCCACGTCGATGTTGACGATGCCGCTGCCACCTGTTTGCGGCGCATACGCATCGACGGGGATAGACGGGCTGCCGAACAGCACGATACGCGCTCCCGTTTCAGCGTTTTCCGCCGATGCTGCCAGCACGAACGGCCCTTGTGCATCGCCTTCGCCCTGCTCGAACTCGCCGTTAAGCACCGCGTCCAAATCCGTCTTGGCGTATGACTGCGGGCCGGAGCGCGCCAGTTCACTAACGGACACGTTTGTTGGCAGCACGTCGGAGATTTGGATGCTGTGCGGGATTTCAAAGACCATGCCCAACTGCCCGCCCGCGAACGGCGCAGTTATGAAACTGTCGGCGTTAAGGTCAACAGCCACCGGAATGATCGGTGTTTGGAAGGCAAGCTGCGGGTCGATCACCACGTCATTGACGAAGTGCATCCCGAAGTTGTCTGTGAGATACGTCGAGAGATTTTCACCGAGCGCCAACGGCGTAGTATCGGTTGTGGACACGCTGCTTTGCGCCTGAAAATTGGGTGACGCGAAGATGATGAGGTCGCCACCGTCGTCGACGTAATCCGCGATGAAAGCCATTTCATCATCTGAAAGCGGGCGACTGCCGCCGGGAATGACCAGCACCGAACCGTCAATTGTCGGGTCGTCAAGGTCGATTTCGCTCTCAGGACTCATCAACTCGATGGGCGTCACTTCTTGAGTTGTCCAGCCGAACTGGTTCACCAGCGCGTTATTGAGCAGCGACATACTTGCGCCCTGTCCGCTTGGGTCGTCGATGAGCGGAATGCCATCGGTGACCGACAGGAAGTAAGCGCGGAAATCGCCGGACGCGCTCAGGCGCAGAATGGCATTGGTCATCTGCGTCTGATAATCGCTTTGCGAGGCGACGTTGAACGGGTTGACGATCTCGGCGTTGGCGATGTCCGGTTCGCCTGCCGCGTCGAGCGCGACCACCGCGATTTGTCCGGCGCGCTCGATACCGTAAGCGCTGGCCTGCTGCGGATTGCGGTCAGGGTCAACAAATTCGTAGGTGATCTTGCCGCCGCTGGTTTCGGCGTAGTCGTCAAACAAGACCGTATCGCGGTCACGCAGCGATGCCTGACTCACATCGTAAAAAGCGATCAGCTTGATCTGCGCGATTTCGGGATCAACGCCCATGCCGCCGATGGCCTGCCGCGATTGTTCCGCCAGCGTGAAGTCGGAACGTTCGGTCAGGTCAACGCGCCAGCTCTGGTCGCGGACGAGCGTGAAAACGATCACCAGCGTGACGGTGAGTAGGATCGTCACAATGATGCTGAGTCCGCCGAAACGAACGGCGCGCCCGGTGAGGACACCCTTCGCTTGATCGGGTGCCAGCAGTACCCACGCGATCAACGCCAACACCGCGAACGCCAGTCCGCCGTAACCGACGACGTTGAACGATGGCTGTGTCAGCAACACGAACAGCGCGACGATCAAGCCGACAGCCGCGAGTCCTAGCATATAAACGGGCGGCACAAACGGCTCTTGATCGCCCACTGGAGTGTTATTCAATTCTGGATTTGGGGTTTGGTCAGTCATTATTTATGCTCTCCAGCGGCGCGTTTCGACAATGCGCGTAGTGATGAACAGCGCCAGCGCCATCATGAAGAAAAAGTATAGGATGTCCTCAGCGCGGATAACGCCGCGTGAGAGGGTGGCTTCGTAGTGGGCCTGCAAGCCGATCTGACGGATGAACTCCGCCGCGCCGGAGACGTTGGGTTGGTTCGCAACCCATGTCGCCGCCGCTTCGGCCAGATACAGCACCAGCACCGTGCCCGCGCTCAAGAAGGCCGCCACGATCTGATCTTCCGTAACCGCTGACCAGATCATTGCAATGGCCAGCACCGCGCCGCCATACAGCCACGCGCCGAAGTATGCGCCAAAAGCCGCGCCGAGATCAGGGATACCGATCTGCGTGAGGACGATGTGGTAGATCGTCGTCAGCAGCAGCAGCACCGTGTAATAACCCCACGCCGCCAGAAACTTGCCGATGATGAACGACGATTCGTTCATAGGCAGAGTCATCAGCGTTTCCAGCGTACCCTCACGGCTTTCCTCTGCGAGTAAGCGCATGGTCAGCAGCGGGGCGATCAAGAACATCAGGAAGGTGAGCAAGCCGGGGATGATGGTTGAGTCTGCCGGGGCCTGCTGCGATACCGATGTCGTGATGATGGCGTTGAACAGTATGCTCAGGAAGAACAGCATCGCAAAGGCGATAGCGTAGGCGATAGGCGAACGGAAATACAAAGCCATTTCGCGCTTGAACACCGCAAAGATTTGTCTAATCAAGATAGTTGCTCGCTTTCTAACGGCGCACTCTCGGTGTCATCAGCATCAGGTTCTACAATCTGCGCTTCCTGCCGCGTAAGTTCCAAGAAGATTTCTTCGAGATTGACCGCCAACGGGCGCAGTTCGGTCAGCCGCACGCCGCCCTGTACTAATGCACGGGCGATTTCCGGGCGCGGGTCATAGGACGATTCGACGGGTGTGATGATAATGCCATCAACGGCGGGTTCGGCAGTGGCCACGCCGGACAGCCCGCGAATAATCCCAAGCGCCATTTCGACATCGCTGTCGACGCGCACTAAAACACGTCCACCGCGTTCGAGTTCAGCCCGTAACTGCGTCGGTGAGCCTTGCGCTTTGATCTCGCCTTGATTGACGATGACCACCTTATCGCACACCTGCTCGGCTTCGCTGAGGATGTGCGTACTGAACAGCACCGTATGGTCGCGTCCGAGTTCGCGCACAAGGTCGCGCAGTTCCAACACTTGCAGCGGGTCGAGGCCGATGGTCGGCTCGTCCAGAATCAGCACTTCGGGGTTATGCACCAGCGCCGCCGCCAGCCCGACACGCTGCTTCATCCCTTTGGACAGCGTGCGGAT
>JACMMD010000162.1 GCA_014379235.1 Anaerolineae bacterium | reverse complement strand
TTGTGGGGAGATCAAGATATGGATACCCCGCTGTGGCATGGGCGGTTACTTGAAAAAACCATCCCAGATGCGGGGCTGGTGGTATTTGAGGGCGCGGGACATTACAGTTACCTTGATCGCCTAGCCGAAACCGTGCGCGTGATGGATTACTTTTTCAAGCAATCGGCTGACCAATGACCTTTAGCGCTTTACTCATCGCCTTCATCTGGCTCATCGGCGCGTGTTTGCGCGTCTACCGCTATACGCGCTTCTATCAAATCGAAGAGTACATGAGCGGGCGCTTTTTGCGCTGGCTGTTCGGAGAGCGAACGCGCTGGCTTCCCACACGCCCGCTCATCTCGTGGCTAACCGCATTGGTTGGCTTATCAGAAGCATCCAGCAGTTTGCTGCCGACGATCCTCATGGCACTGGCAGCGCTGGCCGCAGGCTGGCCGCCGCGAGAGCGTGAAGTTAAGAAGCCATTCCGACGCACTCCACGCGCCACACGTTTATTGATTACGGCGTTCGTCGTCACCGCGTTGATTCTGGCGGCGATGCTCGTTCAAGTGGTCAAGATAGCCGCCATATTAGAGAGCGACGAACTCACACTGATTTTGTCAGCAAGCGCAGGCTTCCTCACATTCATCCTCGCGCCGTTTGCGCTGATTGTGGGAAACATACTGATGACACCTGTCGAAGCGCTGTTTCGCCAACGTTTCAAGCAGCAGGCCCGCCGCGTATTGGCCGAGATTCACCCCACCGTCATCGGCATTACCGGCAGCTACGGCAAAACCAGCACCAAGAACTATCTCGCGGATATTTTGAGCGGACGCTACCGTGTATTGGCCACACCTAAAAGCTACAACACCATCATGGGCGTATCCATGACCATCAACAACACACTGGCCGATGATTTCAGCGTCGAATATTTCATCGCGGAGATGGGCGCATATGTTCCCGGCGAAATCAAGGAGATATGTGACCTCACGCAGCCGCGCATTGGCATCATGGTCGAGGTCGGGCTGCAGCATTTAGAGCGCTTCGGCAGCCTCGAAAACGTCGCCCGCGCCAAATATGAATTGATTAAAGCCCTGCCACCGGATGGCATCGGCGTGTTCAACTGGGATAACCCGTACATCCGCGAGATGTTCGAGCGCGGCTACCCGAATACGCGCCTCGCCGTCAGCCGAACCGTTGCTCCAAGCGATGTCAAGCCCAACGGCCCGCGCTTCATTGCGTCGGAGATCAGCGAAACGCTGGAAGGTCTGCGCTTTACCGTCACCGATACGCAGTCGAACGAAAGCCAGCCGTTCGCAACGGCGCTTTTAGGCGAACATACCGTCACCAATTTGCTGCTGGCTATCGCAGTCGCCGTTCATGAGGGCATGTCGCTGCGTGATGTGGCGCGGCGCGTTTCGGCGCTGCAACCGCCGGAAAACCGCCTCGTGCGTCAAGTCACCGCTAACGGTATCACCATCATCAACGATGCCTACAGCGCCAATCCAGTCGGCGCTCTAGGCGCGCTGCGCGTGTTGGCTCTGCACACGACGGGTCGTAGGCTGCTCATCACTCCGGGCATGGTTGAACTTGGCAGTTTGATGGAAAGTGAAAATCGCAAACTTGGCGAAGCCGCTGCCAGCGCGGCCACCGATGTTATCCTCGTGGGCGAGAAACAAGGCGCGCCCATCAAAGCGGGACTGTTGGCGGCGGGCTTTCCGGCGCAGCGTTTGCAAGTAGTCGAAACCCTATCCGAAGCGGTCACATGGTATCAGAACGAACTGCAATCGGGCGACACGGTTCTGTTCCTCAATGACCTGCCCGACACCTACTAATCTCCGTCAAAAATCACAAGCAAACCTTAATAACTTTCCCCCAAATGACCGATAGTACGTTAACGGTTATGGGTGTAGAATAACATTATGGTTCTTGTGAAAAAAGTCGCAAGCCCCTTTTGATAGCCACCTTATAGCATTATTTGAATTCGTTTTCTCGGCTAATCAGAGGACAAACTCATGAACCAGACTAACAATAACACCAACGAACAAGTGGCTGAACAGTTGATTGAAGCCTATATGCAGGAAAAACAGGGCAGCCGTGTAGACAGCCTGCGTCAAGAACTGTACCAGCGCGGCTACAAACGTTCAGACATTGTGCAGTTGGCCATCGTGTCGATCCTTCGCTCACGACAGTCACGCTAAAACCTTCACCCGCACCACCATCGGCGCTCGGATCACGAGCGTTTTTGCTGCCTAGCGCAGAAACCGCGCCGCTGCCATATCGAGATCAAGCGCCGCGCCCCGTGCCAATGCCGCTTCAAATGCTTCGGGTTCTATCTGACCACGTAAGTCATCGAGCGCGGGCTGAACCTGATTATCACGAATGTGGCTGTTGGATGCCGGGTGATGCAGCACCATCGCCAGCAGTTCAACCGACTGTAAAGGCTCATCGGTCTTGGCAAACACCTGCGCCAGTCCAGCCACAGCGGCCAAGACTAACGGCAGCGCCCCCAGTTTCACCGCCGTTTTTAGGGCATCTTGAAGGATTTGACGCGACTCGTCCAGTTCGCCAGCATCGAAGGCGATCATACCGACGTTGATGCGGCTCAAGGTTTCGCCCGTCTTATTGCCAGCTTCTTCGTGCAGCTCAACCGCCTGTTGATAGCGCAGGCTTGCCTCTTTCAAATCGTGGTTTAAGCGTGCCAGTTCACCCAGATTGTTGATGACCTGCGCGCTGCGTTCCCGATCACCGATGACCTGCGTGAGTTCCAGCGTCTGCTCGAAATAGCGGCGGCCCGTTTCCATATCGTTTTGCATGGCGTACACAATGCCGAGCATATTAAAGATGTTGGCGATCTGCGAATGATCGTCTAGCGCCTCGGCAACTTCAAGGCTGGCTTGTAAATGACTGTGAGCCGCTTCATAATCGCTCGACTTCCACGCGATGTCACCTAGACCGCTTAGACTGCGCGTAATCACCCAGTGGTCATCACGCTGACGCGCCACTTCAAGGCTGCGCGCA
>JACMMD010000161.1 GCA_014379235.1 Anaerolineae bacterium | reverse complement strand
GTGTTTGTCCGCGTGTTCGGCAAATTCCAGCGCGATAGATTGCGTGATGCCCTGTACGCCGATCAATACCGGGACGCGATTGTCAATCGTTTTCAGCACGAACTCCACCGACGCGAAACGTTCGGCATCGGACAGGCTGAAAAATTCGCTGGCCATGGCTGGCGCGACCAATCCGTGCGCGCCGACGCGCAGGCAGTAATCAATCTGCCGTTCGTAGCTGGCCCAGTCAATCGCGCCGTTGTCGTCAAATGGTGTATGTAAAATCTGATAGATACCGGAGAACAATTGGATTTTTCCTTAAAACGTAACGGGCAGCGATTTCAGCCCGCGAAACGCGATGTTCGGATGCCACTCCACGTCAGGTGCGGCAAGGCGGATGTTCGGTAGACGGCGCAGCAGGGTATTGATGGCGATCTGTCCCTCGATGCGCGCCAGTGGTGCGCCGAGACAGAAGTGAAAGCCGTAGCCGAAGGCGATATGACGGTTGTCGCCTCGTTCGATGTCCAGCGTATCGGGGTCGGGGAACTGTTCGGGGTCGCGGTTGGCCGCGCCGAGCATTTTCAACACCAGTTCGCCCGCACGAATACGCTTACCGCCGATCTCCATATCGTCCAGCGCCACGCCCCAACTGCGCTGAACGGGGCTGTCGTAGCGCAGCAGTTCTTCAACCGCGCCGCCGATCAAGATCGGGTTATCGCGCAGCTTTTCCAGTTGATCGCGGTTACGCAGCAGCGCCAACATGCCGTTGCCGATCAGGTTGGTGGTGGTTTCGTGTCCTGCGATAAATAAGCCCGAACACACGCCGACGATTTCATCCTCGCTGAGTTGGCCGCCGTTCTCGTCAGTGGACATCAAGCCGCTGATGAGCGTCTCGCGGGGGTGCTGGCGATGTTCGGCGATGACACCGCGCACATATTCCGAGAGGCCGCGAACGCCATTCAGCGCTCGCTGCGCGTCGTCAGGTTGGGCGCGGGCCGTGCCCATGAAGGCCACGATGTCGTCCGTCCAATGCTTGAAAAGCTGATGATCTTCCGCCGGAACGCCGAGCATTTCGGCAATCACGCTGGCGGGCAGCGGATAGGCGAAATCCCAAATCACATCCATTTCGCCGCGACCTTCGGCCTCAACCGCGTTGATGAGGCCCTCGACACGCGTTTGAATGTGCAGCCGCATCCGCTCCATCAAGCGCGGCACAAACGCACGGTGAATCAATCCCCGTAGGCGCGTATGATGCGGCGGGTCGGTGTGTCCCAGCCATGTCGAAACGTGGCGCTCGAATTCGTCCAAGTCCAGCCGCAGCGCTTCCGGCAGTTTACTGAGAAAAGGTTTCATCTTTTCGTGATAGGAGATGCGTTCGTCACGCATGGCAGGGGCGACTTCGGCATAGCGCGTCAGCACCCATATTTGCAGGCGCTCGTTCCAGTGAACGGGGTCGTCACGCTGGAGCGCGTGATAATACGGATAGGGGTCAGCGATCATCGCCGCGCTGAACAGTTGGTCAGGGTCGAACGTGC
>JACMMD010000160.1 GCA_014379235.1 Anaerolineae bacterium | reverse complement strand
GGCTAGAAATATTCGGGCGGGTTTCAAACCCGCCCCTACGAATACGTGATGTGTGTCCGAACTTAAGCCTCAACCGACGCCGTTGAGGATGCTCCACAGACGTACCGTGCCATCACCCCCGCCGTCGCCTGTGCCGTAGCCCACTGCCAGCAGCCTCCCGTCGGCGTTGAAGTCCAGCCCACTGACCCAATTTTCACGCTCGGAGTGAAAATTCAGGTTATAGGTTTCGTCCGCGTAGAGATCATAGAGCATGATGCCGACTCCGCTGCCCATGCCCGCCGCCAGCAGGACTGAAAGCCAGTTCGGAGATGCGCTGCTCACCCGTTTCGACATCCTACAGCCGTATTGTGCCGTCAATGCCGCGAGTTGCGAGTGTGGCACCATCAGGGCTGAACGCGACGCTGCTCATCAGGTGGCCATCCGTGTTCAGTAAACGGGGTTCGGAGTCAGGCGCATTCGGGTCGTGCAGTCATGCGCCTGTAACACTGGTCACGGCAATGGTGTTGCCATTCGGAGACCACGCCATATCCGTGATCGCGCCGCGCCCCAACGTTCGCACCAGCGCTACCTCGCCCGCATTTCTGGCGGTGATTGGCTCGTAGAACTGGGTCGTATCCTGCGCCGCCGAATCGCCCGCTACAGCAAAGGTCAGCAACCCTGCTAGTATCGTGAGAAAGATCGTTCGTTTCATGAGTGCCCCCAAATAGCTTGTCAGCGATCAGCTTGTCAGCATACAGCAAATACAAAAAGCGATCACCGATGTGAAGATCGACATACTGTAAAGGTATGGAAATTTGGGGGCGCGGACAAAGAGTCGTTTGGCGGATTTATTGCGTGATTTCTGACTTGTTTCCGTCAGAAGCCGCGTCAGCCGTTTGTTCGAGAACGGTTTCGATTTCGATTTCAACCGCACGCGACAGCGTGGCATAAACGGGGCAGCGTGCCCGAATAGCCCTGCACAGCATTTCGGCCTGCTCCGCAGTGGGGCCAGCCAGCAGCACTCGAACACGCACAGCCTGAATACGCGGGTCAACGGGTTCACCATACGTGCCGCGTGGGTCAAGGTCGCCCATGACGATCACCGACAGTTTTTGAATGGGAATGCCGATCTCTTGCGCGGCACGTTCGCAAACAAAGGTGTTCGATGTGGCCAAGGCCGACAGCAGCAGATCAACCGGGTTGACTTCTTCGTTGGGGCCGCCGAGTGAGAGCGGCGAATCCACGACCAGATGATGACCTTTCGCCGTGACGATGGCTCGTCCACGCAGTCCAATCAAGCGGGAAATCACAACTGTCGTTGCCAATCGGGAAGTCATTTATTACACTGCCTTTATAGTCATACCCTGAACTGGCCGTGACATCAACGAAATAGGTTTGATTTAAGCACAACGTTCAGAGAATTTCCTACGCCAAAAGCCTGATTTCTTCTCCAACTTTAGTCGGAGATGTGAGTCCTGTTTTCGGCGGATACTCTCTAGCCTTCCAGCGAAATAGTGTTATTATTGTGACATTTATGTAACCCCAAGATGGCGGTATGCAATGCCTATTCGCGTTTTATTGGTAGACGATCATACGGTGGTTCGGCAGGGGCTTCGCATGTTCCTGAGCCTCGACCCCGAACTTGAAGTAGTGGGCGAAGCTGAGAACGGCAAACAAGCCTTAGAGATGGCTCACCAACTGCTGCCGGATGTCGTATTGATGGACATTCTAATGCCGGTCATGGATGGCTTAGAGGCTACTGCGGCAGTACGCCAGCAGCTTCCCGATATCGAAGTCATCGCTTTGACCAGCGTACTTGAAGACGGTTCAGTCGTCGGCGCGATTCGGGCAGGCGCGATTGGCTATCTGCTCAAAGACACCGAAGCTGAAGAACTGATTCGGGCGATCAAGGCGGCGGCGGGCGGGCAGGTACAGCTTTCGCCAAAGGCCGCTGCCCGCTTGATGCGTGAGGTTCGCGTACCGGACAGCCCCGAAGCGCTGACCGAACGTGAGACCGAAGTGCTACGTTTGTTGGCCGAAGGCAAAGCCAATAAAGAAATCGCGCTGGTTTTGAGCATCGGTGAAAAGACGGTGAAAACCCACGTCAGCAACATCCTGCAAAAGCTGAACGTTTCCAGCCGAACCCAAGCCGCGCTGTATGCTGTGCGCGTCGGGTTAGTGAGCAACCTCAACGGTTGATAGACCCTCTGGCAAGAGCGATGAACCAATTGAATAGTGCTTCAGGCCGCGTGATGAGGGATGAAATTGACATCCTTTATGCGGCCTCTAATCGTTTGACGCAGGCATCGACGGCTGTCGAACAACTGGAAGCCGTGAGCAGCTATCCGCGTGAACAGGGCGCGAAGGCCGGCATGTTGTTCTACATCGACCCCGATAGCTATGGCCGCCCGGATTATCTGGAAGTGGTGGCGGAGTGGGTGACGGCGACGGGCCTTCCGGCGGGCATCGGCACGCGCTACAACTTCCGCGATATGTCATTCACACAGGTTTGGACGGCCACACCCAACCGCCCTACCCTGATCTCTGACACGATGAAAAGCGACCTTGTGGACACGCAAACCCGCGAGTTCTATAAGGGCTTCAACGTTCATGCTCTGGCAGTGCTGCCGCTCAACATCAAAGGCCGCTGGGTCGGGGTGATGGTGTTTACATGGAACACGCCCTACATCTTTGACGAGCGCGACCAGCGCATTCTGACGGCCATCACCCAGCAGGCCGCCCCGGTTGTAGACTCGGTGCGCTTGTTCGAGCAAACGCAGCGCCGCGCCGAAGACCTCGAAAACGCCAAACGCGAAATCGATATCCTGTACGCGGCATCCAATAAGCTCACCCGCGCCTCGACTCCGGTGGAACTGCTCGACGCTCTGAGCGATTACGCGCTGGATAATGGCGCGACTTCCGCCATGCTGTTCTACCTCTACACCAATTCACGCGGGAGTATCGACGGCTCGGAGATCGTCGCGGAATGGGCGCTGGAAGAAGGTATGTCCGTCGGCATTGGCCGCCGCTACGATTACAAAACTGGACGCTCGGCGATTCAAGCCCTGCTCGAATCGCCGGATTATCCGGTGTTTATCGAGGATGCCTCTGTCAGCCCTTATTTGGATGAAACTTCGCGCAAGCTGTACGAGCAGCATCATGTTCGCGCAACCGCCCTGCTCCCTCTGAGCAGTAAGGGCCGTTGGGTGGGTATCGTGATGTTTAGCTGGAATCGCCCGCACCAGTTCGATGAGCGCGACGAGCGTATTTTCACCGCGATGATTCAGCAAACCGCGCCCATTGTTGACTCGATTCGCTTGCTCGAGCAGACGCGCCGCCGCGCCGCCCGCACCGAACGCCTGCTGGAAGTCAACACGGCGCTGTCACAAGCCACCAATGAGGAACAAATCCTTGCAGCCGTCGCACTGTACGCCGAACGGCAAGGCGCGGCTTTTCTGTCCTTAAGTTACAT
>JACMMD010000159.1 GCA_014379235.1 Anaerolineae bacterium | reverse complement strand
GAATCAACCATCACACGTAGGAGCGGTTTATTCGCTGCCACCATAATATTCTCGGTAGACTTCCTGTTTTGCGGTTTCTAACTGAGCCATCATCTCTTCTTCTGTGATTCCTAAGCGCTCAATTTCCTCGCCAATTTCACGCGCCAGCTTTTGGAAAAGTTTCATATTCTCTTCGATTTCGAGCTTTTCTTGCATCTTCTTTAGCTGTTGATACTCATCTACGGGAATAAACACGGCTACAGTGTGGCCGTCTTTCTCAACGAAGATATGCTCTTGGTTCTCGCTGACGCGCCGGAGCAGGTCGTCAAGCTGGTTTTTTACTTCGCTGGCTTCAATCATCACGGGTATGTTTTCTCGGACTGCCATTTGAGCCTCTTTCCACTTACCACGTTCCATTCAAATTATAGCACGGGGAGAGATGCAGCTTGTCAGTCGTCTTGATTGTTCTCGCGGGAGCGCAAGAATGCCTCAATGACGATAAACACCAGCGCCAAAAAGAACACAATCGGCCATGACAGCACACGCGGAATTTGCAGCCACACGCACGTCACCACGAACAGCGCGATCCAGATGCTCTGGCGTACCATCACACCGCCGGGGGATAGTTCGACGTTGACGGGGGTAAAGCGCACGTTTAAGTAGCGCACGAACGGCAGCACGGTTCCGGTAACGGCGATATGCAGCAGCACGAAAAACGTCCAGCGCGGGCCGACACGGGGCAGACTCGTTGTCACGATGGTATACAGTCCGTACCATCCGCCCACAGCCATGACTAAACCGGCCAGCAGAACGCCAAGATGGTCAGGCGGAATCTTGTCTGGGTTGGGCGCAGGCTCACGCGCAAAGGTGATGTCCAGCGCTTCGTCGTCAGCTTCCACTTGATCTTGTATATCGGTAAAAGTCGGTGATTGATTTGACATAAGGACAAATTATAGCCTGCGTCTATCAACTGATGCTAACATGACCTTATGCTTAAT
Organism: Anaerolineae bacterium; assembly: GCA_014379235.1. Taxonomy (GTDB): domain Bacteria; phylum Chloroflexota; class Anaerolineae; order Aggregatilineales; family Phototrophicaceae; genus JACMMD01. The sequence continues at coordinate 11,625 of JACMMD010000159.1, read as the reverse complement.
GTGATGATTCGCCTAGCGCTGGCCGTGCTGCCCGCCTGCCTGTTGGGGACGGGGTTGCTGCTCATGAGCCGTCCGCTGAATACTTCCGCGACTGGTGATGTGATCGGTTTGCGGCTCGGATTGACGGCCTGCGCGCTGCCGTGTTGGGCCGGAATCGTACCCGGCGAAACCCCGTTCGAGCAAGCACCGCAGACGATTGCTGACCATCTCGCTATCACGCAGAACCGTTTTACGGTGAGCAGTTCGCACATCAACTATTGGCTGACGATCACCGACGAGCCGTTCTCCGGTTTGATCGACTACGAACGCGGCGTCGTCAGCGATATTCGGATCAATGCTCCTGTACCGATGTGGTATTTGATGGCGCTGCTTGGGCCGCCGGACTGCGTGTGGATAGATGCCCTCAGCAGCCAGGAGGACATCATTGGTGTATACTGGGAACGTGATGGTTTGAGTACAGGCGCGATTCTGAATTTCGATAAAGGTGCGGCTTGGCAGCCAGATACACTCATGGATTCGGTTTGGGCCAGCACTCAAGTGGGCTTTTGTGATGAAGTAGGCGCACTGCGTTGGCGCGGCTTTGCGCCGTTCTGGCGCTACTGGGAACAAAACAGCGCGGCTATTATACATTAGCCGCGCTGTCAAGTTTTCTAAGGATGGAGAAGTCTAGCTCTGCGCTTCGATCAAATCGTAGAGTTCACGGCTTTCACGAGAAGGGCCGATATTCAGCTTTTGATTGAGCGTTTGCGAGAGATTTTGATACTGCATACGGGCATCTTCGACCCGGCCTTGCTTGAGGTAAATCGACATGACTTCGCGGTGAATATCCTCACGTTCGGACGTCTCTTTGAGGGCCCTCACGAAGAAGCCGAGCGCGCTGTCAAAATCGTTGCGCCGCTTGCAAATGCGCGCCATGCCGATGAGCGACTGCGCGTACATATTCTTCAATTGTTCGCGGCGGTCAACCACCCAATCCATCTCAACCATCTGCAAGAAGGGGGCTTTGTAGAGTTCAATCGCCCGCGATAGCAGCTTGGTTTCCTCTTCATCATTGCCGACCATAAACGCACGTTCAACCGATTCTTGAAAATCGGCTACGTCGTAATGTCGGACAACTTTTTCGCTCGGCATATAAAAGCCGCCGCTGTATTGTGTGAGTTCGTAGTTGCTGGGGCCATCAACCTTCATGCTGATACGTTCACTAATTTTTCTTTTAGTGACGTGAAATACATTAGTGGCCTCTTTTACAGATAAATTAGGCCAGAAGGTACTGAAGATTTCATCACGGGTAACGAGTGGGTGATCCATGAAGTAGAAGAACAAATTACGAGGTAGAGCACCATCCCAATTTGTTATTAGCTGACCATTTACTAAAGCATAACCACGCCCTAAAGAATAAACTTCAAGTTGTGGTCTTGGCTTGTTTTCAATGGTGAACATCACATCATCTTTACGATGTTCCGTACCGAGTACAATCGCGTCACCGTTGGCTACCATATCGTACCAAGGCTGATAGGTGAGCCGTCTAGATGAAAATGCGAGTTGAACGTGGCTGGGAAGGGTTTCGACAAGTGCGGAGACGAAGCGGTTGAAATCATCATCGAGCGGCACTCTGTCAAACTCGTCGAGGAATAATACGACTGGTTCGCTGCTGTACTCACCCAAATCTGCGGCCAACGCTTCCCCAAGTGTTGCAGGATCGCCGTTGCGAAGCGCTGGCTGCAAATTCCTACCGAAGCTGTCTAAAAACTGGTCGAACTCTTTCACCAGATCGGAGAGCCATTCGGTAAGCATGGTCTGGTTTTCGGGAATCCGGTAGTATAGGAGACCCGCTTCTACACTGGATAGAAAATGCGTCAGGAAGATATTTCGATAGTTCGTCCAAGGGTAGAGCAAAATGGCCTTTTTGCCCGCCGCTCTCTCTCGAAATTTTTCAAGAGATACCAACGTCACTTTTTCAGGAATCATACATAACCCGCCTTTCCGGGGTGGTAAAGAAAGCGAAGAGCAGAAGACAGGCCTTGAGTTTTAGAAAATAGGTAGATGAGCACCAGAACAAAGGGGTTTAACCCCTTGCCATAAGACAGAATGGGGTTCAACTGCTTAAATTCTAGAGATAGATTCAATGACATCGTTACATAATAATGTAATATTGTCAATTGTGCAAATTTTCTCAGAGCAAGTCTCACAGTATGTTAATTATCGTGGGGCAGAAAATGTCACAGCATAACAAAGTTAATTATAGTTACTAATCGCTGTCGTGTAAATAGGTGAGCATAAACCCGTATGACCCAAACTATTAGGGGGTTTTCATTATCGTGGTGGGAAATCGTTTGCATACTAGTGATAACTGTCGCATTTTGGTATCCATCGCCCCAGCGCGATCAGTGGTATTTTCTGTTAGCGCTGCTGCTTCCCTTCTACATCGGACGGGCAATATTTTTCCGACGCTTATGGACGCGAACGCCCCTTGATCTTTGGCTGCTGGCTTTTCTAGCGTTGGGTATGTTGAATGTTTTCTTCGCGCCATATACACGCGGCATAGGCATGTTGGGGCGCGTCGTGCTTGGCATGGCAACTATTGTCGCTTTTGTCGAATATGCCCGCGCTCATCGCAAGCTCGATGGCTTGCTGGCTTTGACGATATGGTTGTCGCTGTTGATCGGCGTTATGGCTGTTGGCTCGACACAGTGGACGACCAAAACGCGCCAGATGTATTTCATCACCAACTATCTCCCGGTCATTGAGAACTTTTGGGCCGCAGAGACGGGCTTCAATCCGAACGAGATCGCAGGCGCACTGGCGTGGCTTGTACCCTGCGTCGGCGCGATTGCGATTTATCGCTGGCGGGCCAAGCTGCCATATGGCGATAGTGGGGCTATCGCGGCTTTGTTGATGGCGTTCGCCCTGTTCTTGGGCCAGAGCCGTGCCGCCATTATCGGGGTGCTGTTCGCGCTGGTGATGGTCATTTTTCTGCTGATAAGAAACCGTCGCTGGCGAATAACTGCGCTGGCCGCTGTGGGGGCTGTAACGCTGCTCGAAGTGTTGATTATCGCCAACGTATTTAGCAACTCGAACCAAGCGCGCAGCAGCCTAGAGCGCGATGAATCCAGCTTTACCATGCGTGGGGAAATCATGAGCAGCGGCTTTGCCATGGTGCGCGATTATCCACTGACAGGAGTGGGCATGGCGATGTATCGTGATGGAAGGGTACGCGAGCGTTATCCTGTACCCACGTATGGAACGCGAATACTGCCGCACGCTCACAATGAACTACTGCAAGTCGCTACCGATATGGGTATTCCGGGACTGCTCGTATTTATCGGCTGGCATGTAGTCGCGGGTTACATGATCTTGGTTATCTATCGCCGCAGTCCGCCGCAAGCCGGCGGACAAGGGCGAGTGATTGCCATCGCCGTCGCTGGTGGGTTGATCGCTCACACGGTCTTTGGCTTGGCCGATGCCGTCACATTGTGGGATCGGTTCGGTTTCGTGTTCTGGTGGCTGCTGGCATTGTTGAGCGCACAATATACGCTGACGCGCATTGAATCTGAATAAACTGTGCAGGCTTCACAATCTGCCTCAAAAACTCCTTCCTAAAGGTGTAATTACTGTTAGCTTATGCTAAGATAGCTAGATAAGTTTTAGCGCTTGAGGCATTCTTTGACGCTTAATCACAGATCAGGAATGTTAGGTTCGAGTGAGGATGCTCATCGGGCTAATCGACCTGTGCTGCTGACGCGCCGCCTAGCTCTGCTGCTCGGCCTCGTCCCCATTGGTGTCTCGCTGGCGCTCTTCTTACGTTCCCCGCAGTTTGATATCACTCCAACTTCGCTTATTGTTTGGCTCACCTGTTTAACGCTGTTCATCCTCTCGGACGTGCTGGCCGGGCGGGTTGAGCGTGGTTTATGGGCGGGTTATCTCAGCGTATCCGTGATGGTCGCATGGCTGACGCTCGGTGTACGTCCTGCATTGGGCGTGGTGTTGGTCGGGGCAGTGGTCGCGGCGGTTTTCGGTGAGCGCTTCTTGCTGCCAACAGACGCTTTATCCTCTGCGATGCCGCCGACACGTCCAGCGACAGTGACGCGGCGCAGCATCGCGGAACAAGCGTTGAGCCGCATCACGATTTCCGGTTTGTCGCTGCTCACCGCTTCGGCCACGCTGATGGTACTCGGTGGACGTATTCCGTTCCGCAGTCTGGAAGCTAACCCACTGCCTGTATTAGCCGCGCTGTTCACTGGATTCGTGGTGACGCAGGTGGTCGGTGTACTGCTGATCGACCCGAACAACGCTTTCACGCCCAAGCTGATTTCGTCAGGGGAGCGCCGCAACCGCCTGTTCGTCGAGATTTTGCTGCTCGGTTTGGCGATGATCTTAGCGCTGATCCTGTACAACACCGGCCCATTCATCTTCGTCTCGATCATGGTACTGGTGGCGATTTTGGCTGCCCGTTACCATCAGGTTTACAACACTCAGCAAGCGCTGCTGCGCCGTGTGCAAGAACTGTCGATGCTCAACAGCATTGGTCAGGCCGTGTCATCGAACCTCATGCTCGATGAACTGCTGATGAGCATTTACACACAGGTTAGCCAACTCATCGACGTTTCGACGTTCTACATCGCGCTGTATGACGAAGAACGTGAAACGTTGGAGTTTCGCTTAGTCGTTTCACATGGGAAGGTGGTGCAGTGGCCCACGCGCCGACTGCGACGGGGCGGTACGCACGACCAGATTATCCGCACAGGGATACCGCTGCGCCTTGATGTCAACGATCATGAGCCGAACCGACAGCTCGAAATCACGCTAGTTACGCAAAAATATCTGTCGTTCTTGGGCGTTCCACTGAACATCGGCTCGAAGGTACTCGGCGTGATGGCAATTATCAGTGACGAGCAGCAGAATGCTTTCGGGCAAACTGAGATCGACATGCTGCAAACTGTCGCCAGTCAAGCGGGGTTAGCCATTCGCAACGCCACGCTGTATGCGCGCAGCGCTGAACTCGCGGGGCAGTTGCAGCTTATCAACCAGTCGGTACAGGATTTACTGTTCAATCTGGACAGCGCCGAAGCGATGGATGCGGCCTGCGCCACCGCGATATCGATTGTGAATGGACAGCGCGCCGCGATCTACATCCTCGACGCTGAACACCTGACGATGAAGCTGATGCACGCCGCAGGTTTAACGCCCGCGCACGAGAAATTTTATACGACGCTGCCTTATCAACCGGACGCGCATGAGCAAGGCCCGCGTGTCGTCGTGGATACGCGGGAAATGACCAGCGACGCGGTTCTGGTTGAAGCGGCGCATCGCGGCGAGTATCGCGCCTTTGCCGAAATCCCACTGCGTTCGGGCAGCGTGACGCTAGGCCTGCTGATCGTTTACCACAACCAACCGCATTACTATCGCAAGACCGAATTGAATATGTTGAGTGCGCTGGCTAATCAGGTCACGGCGGCGCTGGATAATGCCCAACTGCTGCAAGCGCTGGAACTCTACGCTTCGGAAATGGGCCAGTTGATGCACCTGTCGCGCATGTCCACATCCAGCTTGCAGTTGGAAGAAATCGTCGCGGACATTCAAGAAATCCTTTGCGATATGGTCAACGTGAGCCATACCACTATCGCTCTGCGTGAACCGGGCGGCGATACGATGCGGGTGGTTTTGGGCGCGCCAAGCCCCAACCCGAACCTGAAAGTGATTGATGTCAACGGACACACGGCGGCAAATGCGGCACAAGGGGCAGCGCTGCTCGCATTCCCCGAAATTCGAGCGTTAGCGCGCCAGTCCGGGCCGAGGCCCATTTCTTTCCAGCGCGATGATACTGACCTCTCGGTAGGTTTAGAAGAATTTATGGCGCGGCAGGGTGTCGAGTGGTTAGCGCTGATGCCGATGGTAGCCAACAACGATCTGTTGGGCGCGGTTATCCTGTCCAACCAAGAGGCACGTTACCTCACCAGCCGCGAATGGCAGCTTCTGGAAACAGCCACCAACCAGATCGCTACGCAGGTGTATAACGCGCAGGTCTACAGCACCACACGTCAAGAACTCAACCGCCGTTTGGAGCAGCTTTCACTCATCGAAGAAATCGCGCAGCAGATTTCGAGCAGCCTCGATTTCAACCTCATCATTCATAACGTACTCGAAGCGGCTATTCGTGCCACTCACGCGGATAACGCTGCGCTGGCGCTGCTGACCGAAGCCGACGAATTCTGGATTATCAACCATCAGTACGTGAACGGCGAACTCCGCAAATACTATCGTTCGCGGGGGCGCGATGGTGGTGTGATGGGGCAAGTGGCGCGCACGGGTAAGATCCTGATCGTGCCCGATAATCAAGCGCTGCCGAACTATTCCGCGCCGCTGCAAGGCAACTATTTGTCGTCCATCGCCGCGCCGCTGTTGAAAGATGGCTTAGTGCTTGGCGTTCTCAATCTGGAAAGCACCGAGCTTAACTTTTTCACTGAGGAACAAGCCAGCTTCTTGAGCAACCTTGCTGGCCACGCGGTTATCAGCATCGACAATGCGCGCTTGTTGGAAGAGCGCCAGCATCAAGTCGATACCCTCATCAGCTTGCGTGAACTGTCGCTGCGGCTGTCGAGCGTGGTTGATACTGACTCGATTGCTTATACAGTGGTCGATGCGGCCTTGCGGATGTCTGAGGCGCACAAAGCTACGCTGTTCCGCTACGACGACTCAACACGCGAACTGGTGGCATTGGCCGGGCTGCGCGCTGGCGGTTGGAATGAGCCGCGTACCAAACCTGTTCAACGGAACACGCCGAATCGTCTGGCTTACAGTGCGCTGCACACGGGCGAACTGCAAGTGGCCGAGCGTATCAAATCGGACACTGAGCCGTTACCGAGCGATGGGCCTTCGCAGCAGAACGCCAGCATGATCGCCATCCCGATCAAACGGCAGGGGCGCGTGTGCGAGGTGTTATGCGTCGTATTTGAAGAAGCGCTGACGTTTCAGGAGCGCGACTTGAACACGCTGAGTCTGCTGGCTATTCAGGCGGCGGGGCATCTCGAAAATGCCACGCTGCACGAACGCATTCGCGTCGGCAGCAACCGGATGCGGACGATCTTAGACTCCACCCGTGACGGCGTGATCTTGCTGGACAACGAGGGGCGTTTAGCGGAGTCGAACCCTGCGGCACGTCAGCTTCTCAGTATCAACTTTAACGACCAGATCGGCAAACGTTTCACCGCGATTCTAACCGAACGGGCGCGTGACAGTGTGGAAACAGTGTTGTATGCCCCGCCGCAAATCGAAGAAACCGAGCGGATGCTGCAATCCGACCCGGAGACCATGACGCGCCGTGAGTTCGCCATCAAGCGCTTGAACGAAACCATGCACATTGAAGAAGTTGGCGCTCCAGTGCGCGACGCGCAAGATAAGATCGTGGGGCGGCTGCTGGTTCTGCGCGACATCACTGAGGAAAAGCTGCTGGCCGCTTACCGTGACGAGATCATGAACATGGCCGTCCACGACCTGCGCGGGCCGCTGTCGTCGATTATCAATGGCGTTCAGATCGCTCTCGAAGATGCCCATAAGCCGGAAGCGCTGGCGCTCGTTCAGCAGACGCTGACGCTGGCGTTGAACAGCGCGCACAGCCTGATGGGGCTGGTGAATACGATGCTGGACATCGCCAAATTAAAGCGGCGGCAGATGCCCATCAAGCGCGAACAAGTGCCCGCAGGCTATATCGTACAGAATGCGCTGGCGGCCTTGCTCACCTCGATCCAGATGGCCAACATTGAAACCGAAGTGCTTGTTCCCGACGATCTCGAAGTGTTCGTGGACGAAGATAAAATCCGGCGCGTGTTGATTAATCTCATCGACAATGCCGTGCGCTTCACGCCAACCGGAGGCCGTATCCAGATTTCGGCGGAGGCGATAGAAGGCCAAGATGAGGCGCTTATCCGTGTAGCTGACAGCGGCCCCGGTATCCCGCAGGAAGAACGTGAGCGTGTGTTTGAAGACTTCGTACAAATTCGCGGGCCGCAGCGCGCTCGTGGCAGCAAAGGCACGGGACTAGGGCTGACGTTCTGTAAGCTGGCTGTCGAAGCACACGATGGACGTATCTGGGTCGCGTCAGAGGGGCCGCTGTCGGGCGCATGTTTGGCCTTCACCCTGCCGATGGTTGCTGAAACCACCAAACCTGAAATGCTCGAAGCCGGAACGAACCACGACGGCAAAAATCCGCCGAGCGCGTCCCAACTGCCCGCAGGCGAAATCCCAACTTCACCCTCAATCAAAGTGTCGCAAACAAGCACATCCTCAGCCGACTAACTAGACTCCAGTTGAACATTACGCTTTTCCTGTCGCTAATTTCGGGTACACTAGAAGTACGAAAATGGTTAGCCGGTTGGCCAAGTTGTCTAATATCCGCTCGTCCATTCGAACGCTGATTCCCACGCTGTTGGCGATCAGCGCCGCCGTTGTCCTGCTGACGCATCTGCCAGCATTAGCGACCATCGAAGAATACTTTGGTTTGCTGCTGGTGTTTGCGCTGCTCACGGCCTTCATCCTGCAATTCGGTGTGCTTCTCAGCGAGACCGATCTCAGCCCCGCGCATATCATCGGCATGGTGGCGGTACTCTCGCTGCCACGCGACGCACAGCCCGCCATGATCTGGGCGATTTTTCTAGGCAGCGCCATCGCGCCGCTAATCGCCGCACTGGTGCGAATGAGCCGCGTACAGATGCGGACGCGCTTTACTCACCGTGTCGATGCGCCGAACGAAACACAGCCCACACCGCGCCGGATTGTGATGGTGGTGGCGCGAACGACGTTGAGCGTGTTCGTGGCCGCAGAAGCCTATGCCATCACAGGCGGGCGTCTGCCGTTGGAACGGCTCACGCTCAATGATGTGTGGCCGCTGTTGGCCTTTAGCGTGACCTATGTCCTCGTGTATTTGGCCATCTTTCTGCTAGAAACTTACAGCGCGGGTTATTCGGCGCGCATTCAGAACCGGCCTTCGCCGCGAATTTTGTGGCGGGCTGATGTCGTCGAACTGCTGGTTATTCTGATGCTACCGATCCCGTTCGCGCTGGTGGCGGCGGAGACGTTAAACGCGCTGTCTGTCGTGTCGTTCGTCATCATTCTGGCGGGGCTGACGGTGAGCCTCGTTTCGCTGCACGGAATCAGCCGAGCGCAGCGCCAACTGCGTCAGCAAGTGTTTGAAATGCGGATGTTAGACCGCGAGAACGCGCAGCTTTACAATCAGCAGCGCGCCCGTGTCACGCAGTTGGCGACATTAAATAACGTGCTGTCGCTGCTGACGGGGACACTCTCGCCTGATCTGGTGCTGGATACGGTGATTTCGTCGGCATCCGCGATTTCCGATGCCAGCGCGGTTGCAGTGTATCTGTTCCGTCAGGGTGAGCCGGAGTCGCTGACACTGGCGCGGGCCGCCGGATTAAGCCCCGGTTTTGTGGCCAACCCGCCCGGACTGCTGCTGACCGCTATCGCACAGGCGAACGCCAACAGCGGCGATGATGGCGCGCAGAATGTGCTGGTTCAACACGGGCCTGTGGTGGTCAACGATGTGAGCGGCGATGAGCAGGTCGTTCGGCTGATGCCGCAGCTCCGGCACATCATGGCCCGCGAAGGCGCGCTGGCATGGATTGAACTGCCGTTGGCCATTGGCGCAGGTGATGGCGCGTTGGTGGTTTACTTCGATAAGCCGCAGTTTTTCAGCGATGAAGCCGTCGAGATTTTACGCACGTTCGCCAGCCAAGCAGCGCAGGCTATCAGCAATGCGCGTCAATATACCCGCGCTGATAAGATGCTCGAACGGCTGGTGGAACAGCTATTCGGATTAGCCGCGATTGGCCGCCAGCTAACCGCGACGATGAGCCTCGAAACGATCTGCAATCTGGTATTGAGTTATGCGTCGGACGCGACCCGCGCCAGCACGGGAGCGATCATTTTCCGCGACGAAGAAAGCGAGTTCGGCGGCGTGAATGGGAGTTCGGGCAGTCAAATGCGTGTCGTCAGCCAGCGAGGTTATCCGCCGGGAACGTTTTTCAATGTGGCGCTGGTGTCGCAGGGTATCACGGGGCGAGTGCTGCGAACCGGACAAACAGCGCGGGTTGGCAGCGTGCGCTCTGATGACGATTATCTACCGTTGATGCCAACGATGCGCTCACAGCTTACTGTGCCGATCATGCGGAGCGGGGAAGCGCTGCCGCTCGGTGCGATCACGCTTGAAAGCGAAATCCCCGACGTTTTCACCGACGAAGATGTGCATTTCGTCAGCCAACTTGCCACGCAGGCCGTCATCGCCATCGACAATGCTCATTCGCTGCGGCGCGCTACCGAAGCCCGCAACCGCTTACAGGTCATCCTCGACGCGATGGCTGAGGGTATCCTACTGGTAGATGTGAACGGGATTGTGCTGCTGGCGAATCCACGTATGGAACTGCTCGATTTGAAGCCCGATCAATTACTCGGTCAGCCGATTGAAGCGCTGCTCGAACGCGCCGACCTCGATTTTGCGCGGCGTATCGGCTTCGCGTCCGATCAAGAAGTGCGCCAACTGCTCAAGGAACTGCGCGCTGTGGCATCTGTATCGCGTGATTGGGCCGAACACGAGCCGGAAACCTACACGCTGCAACACGAACAGGGGCGGCTGCACATTCAGCGCCAGTTGATCCCGGTGCAAGACGAGGACGATGCCGCGCTCGGTGTGCTGCTGGTGTTCTACAACCAGACTGAGGAGCGCGAACTCGAACGTACCCGCGAGGACATCTCGCGTATGATCGTTCATGACCTTCGCAGCCCACTGACGGCGGTTACGACCAGCCTCAAACTGCTGCGTGATCTTGTTCCCGCAGACAGTGACGTGCGCCCGATGGTGGACACCACCACCGATGCCGGCCAGCGCGCCATTCGTAAACTGTTGGGGCGCGTGAATTCGCTGCTGGACGTGTCGAAGATGGAAAACGGGCAGATGACGCTGGACACTGAACCGACTGAATTGGCGACTCTGGCCGATAACGTGTGCGTCGAACTCAGCCCGTTGGCGCAAGAACTCGACATCGCCATTACATCGCAAGTGCCGGAGATGCTGCCGTTACTGGACATCGACGCGGACAAGATAGAGCGGTTGCTGCTGAATCTGGTGGATAACTCGCTGAAGTTCGCACCAATGGAAAGCGAGATTCTCATCCGCACGTATCCACCGGGCAAGGCTGGAGCGCCAGAAGATTTCGTGCGTATCGAGGTCGTTGATAAGGGGCCGGGCGTTCCGCCGGAATACAAAGCCAGCTTATTTGATCGTTATGTGCAGGTGCAGGGTCGGCAGGGGAAGCGACGCGGCACAGGTTTAGGGCTGACGTTCTGCCGCCTTGTTACTGAAGCGCACGGTGGGCGCATCTGGATTGAAGATAACCCACAAGGCGGCAGCATTTTCGCGTTTACGCTGCCCATCCTCAAGCTCAACGATGAGCATGAATAGGGTGCTGATGCACATAACAAATAAGGTTGATAGGATTTGTAGGGGCAGGACTGAGACCTGCCCCTACGGGTCACACAGAATCATGTCATTCTTAACTGTATTCTGCATCAGAACCCGGTACTCAGAACTCAGAACTAGCCTTCGACAATCGTCAGGCTGTT
>JACMMD010000158.1 GCA_014379235.1 Anaerolineae bacterium | reverse complement strand
GGGCAACATTCCGATCTTTGGGCCAGATGGCTACCTGTATTTCGCGCTCGGTGATGGTGGTTATTTCGAAGAGTTTATGATCGACCCCTACAACAACGCGCAGAACGTTCACAACTTGAAGGGCAAAATTCTGCGTTTGGATGTCGACTCGGCGCGGCCTTACGCTATCCCGGCAGACAATCCATTCGGCAACGAGGTCTGGCAGTACGGCCTGCGTAACCCGTGGCGCTTCAGCTTTGACCGTGCAACGGGCGATCTGTATATCGGTGATGTTGGTTTCCATGACCGTGAAGAAATCGACTTTTTACCTGCGGGCGAAAGCGGCCAAAACTTCGGTTGGAGCTACTACGAAGGCTCGATCCCTAGCCCGCGCAATACATCTGAGCTTCGCACGGAACAGTTCGCACCCATCAGCGTGCCCCAAGACCCGATCATGCCGATTTTTGAATATACGCATGAAGATGGCTGTTCGGTGACGGGCGGCTACGTGTATCGCGGTACGGCTATTCCAGCGCTGCAAGGCATCTACATTTTTGGCGATTTCTGCTTCGGCAACATCTGGGGCGCGTACCGTGATGTCGATGGCGCGTGGCAAACGACGCTGTTTTTCGACGTTCCGGCGAATTTCGTCTCATTTGGCGAGGACGAAGCTGGCGAAATTTACGCCGTTGACTACGGTGGCAATGTCTATTTGCTGCGCCAAACGCCAGTGGAATAGCGCCTAGCCAATTGAGGGCGCTCGCGGTAAGTAGATGACCTGATCGACGAAAATCTGATCGGCGTTATCGAGGCAGTTGCCAGTTAAAATCTCGTCAATGGAACTGGACGTTTGCTCGGCCAATAAGCTCAGACTGTCTCCGGTTTCGATGGTGTATGTCACCCAATTACCCGGCGTCGTAGAGCAGTTGGGATTTTGCGATGGGCCTGTCGCGCCACCGTTGACGCTGCCCAGAGGCGGCGCTGAGTCCAGTTGTTCGGGCTGCTCCTGAACGAGCGGCTCAAGCGTCGGCGGCGGAGCAGTGGGCGTTGGTTCGTCGAGCGTGAGGTTACAGCCCGCGATGAAAACGGCCAACATGCCTACAAGAGTCCACACGATACTGAACTTAGACTGATTGAGTCGCATTCTCACCACCAAAATCTTGTTTTCAACGATATTATTTTAACCTACTATTTGCCCGTGAACTCGCTTTCGGCTGTTTTCTCACGCTTATTTAACCCGCATCGCCTATAATAGATTGTGCAATTTAGAACTAACTGAAAGTTGGCGGCTATGTGGCGATGGATTGCGCTGGCGTTGGTGGCAGTGGTGATCGTGATATTCGGCTTTAGCCTCGTCAGCGTCGGCGGCGGCGAGCAGGTCAGCGCGCGGGCTTTGCTCGGCAGTGTCAATGCTGATCCGGCGGGCTACACACGCGCCATCGACCCCTACGAGTGGAACTTTCCGGCGGATTACGGTCCGCATCCCGACTATCAAACCGAGTGGTGGTATTACACCGGCAACCTCGCGGATGAAAACGGGCGGCGCTTCGGCTACCAGTTCACGATTTTCCGCCGCGCCATCTTGCCGGAAAGCGCGTCCTCAGACACTGATTCCGAATGGCGTACCGATCAAGTCTATATGGTGCATTTCACCGTCAGCGACATCGAGGGCGATAACTTCTATCACGCGCAGCGTTTCAGTCGGGGCAGCGCGGGCCTCGCAGGCGCAGTGTCCGAGCCGCGCTACCGCGTGTGGCTGGAGGATTGGGAGATCGAAGCGCAGAATGATAACGCCACGCTGACCACCATCAACGCTGCTGGAACGGACGAAAACGTGGGCGACTTCGCCATTTCGCTGACGCTGGAGCAGATCAAGCCGCCCGCGCTGCAAGGCGATAACGGCCTCAGTCCCAAGAGCGACGAACCCGGCAACGCCAGCTACTATTATTCGCTGTCGCGCCTCATCACGGATGGAGAAATCACGGTTGGCGGTCAAACCTATACCGTGAGTGGCACAAGCTGGAAAGACCACGAGTTCGGCACGAGCGCACTCGGCCCAGACGCGACAGGTTGGGATTGGTTTGGCCTGCATTTGGACGACAACCGCGAACTGATGCTCGGTCAAATCCGGCTGAGTGAGGGCGGGCGTGAGCCAATGTTCGGCGGGCTGCTGGTCGATGAGGATGGCAGTACACGTTATCTGTCGTCTGAGGATTTCACTATCACGGCTACCGATCAATGGACAAGTCCGCATTCCGGTGCGATCTATCCGGCGGGTTGGGATATTGCGATTGACGTGGACGGTGAAGCACTCAACCTGACGCTGACACCACTCATCAACGATCAAGAATTACAAACTAACCCTTCGTATTGGGAAGGGGCGGTTCGTATTGGCGGAGATGTCAGCGGCTATGGTTATGCGGAATTGACGGGTTATGTTCAGGCGATGCAGGGGTATTTCTAAGGAAGTACAGAGAAGGTTCGAGTAAAAGCAGTCGAGGTTACGGAGTGCATAAGTCTAGGGGCTAGAAGCTGACCGCTACTTCTGCGCCGAAAATGCGCTGGCACTCGCGCTCGATGGTGCTGGCGATGCGGTTTTCGTGTCCGATGGAATGCCGACAAGGAATGCGCGCACGGTATCCATCAAATCACGGATGCTGACAGGCTTGGGTACGTAGCCATCGCAGCCCGCTTCGATGCAGCGCTGACGATCTCCATAAGAGGTGTTGGCGGTCACAGCGATAACCGGAATGTAGCTCAATTCGGGCGAGGCTTTGAGGCGTGAAGTGGCTTCTAAGCCGTCGATACCCGGCAGGTTGATGTCCATCAAAATCAGGTCGGGCCGTTCCCGCGCCGCAACAGCAACGCCGGTCAGGCCGTCATAGGCTTCGATGAGTTCGTAGCCGTAAATTTCCATCACATCGCGCACGAGCTGAACGGCATAGGGGTTGTCTTCGATATAGAGTATTTTCGACGCCATTGTGTGCCTGCCCCAAAACGCTGATTAGGTAATTCCAATAAGAACTCACATTACCAGAGTACATTAAAGCGCATCAATATGGCATTAAGAAATTAAGGCTATTTACAGTTACTTACAAACGCGCAGGCGAACTGTAATGATTTACTCATTGACAACGCTTAAGGTCGCAGCCGAGCGGGGTCGAGCGGCAGCCACGGCAGGCGGTTGAGTTGGTCGTCGGCGAGGTCGATGAATTCACGTTCGACCCAGCCATGTGTGCCCCCCGGCGCAATGACCGCAATCCAGTTCTTGCAGCGTCCGAGCAGGTCAAGCCGCATCCCGCGTGTGAGGGATGTCAGCGGCGTCACACGGGGGTCAGGAATCGGCAGCAAGTCCGCAGTGTCTACAATAACATCGGCGCGGAACGTCCCTACCGTAGCTTCGGCAGAGGGCAAGATCGAAATTTGATCGGCAATGAAGGTTGTGCCATCAACACGTCCGGTTGCGGTGACAATGGCGCACTGGTAAATCTGATTGACGGACATAGGGGAACCGCCAAGCTGATCGAGGCGGGTGTTCGAACTGTAGGCAATCAACTCGATGTCATCGACGGTAGCAATTTGAATGGCGTTTACGCTGGCATCTACGCTGTCCACAATGGCGCGAATAGCGTTCTCACTAGCGAATGGGGAGATATCGCTGAGATCAGTCGTTTCACCGTAAAACAAGGGTCGCAGCAGCAAGTAACCAAGTACGAACGTTACTACCGCGATAATCAGTACAACGGCGAAAAACGCCCCTATCACCCGCCGACCTAACATATGCAGACTCTCCTTGTTGCAACGAAGTATTATTATTATAGCATACTATTTCTCCGAATAGCCTCAAATGATATTCGCTTCACTCAATGTCCAGTGGTTTGCGCTCTAGGCGGGTGACGACATACTGCGGATAGGGATAAGTGTCGGCTTCGCCAGTGGTGTGAATCGTTTCGACGCTGCGCTGAATTTCGACTCGCGCTTCGTAAATACCTGCTTCGGTATTATCCGGCGTGGAGTAGCGAACGCGCACTTCGGCCCACTGTGGTTCGGCAGTGTGATCGGCATCCGTACCTAAAACTTGCCCCGACTTCACGTAATCGAACCAGCGCCAGCCCTCACGCTGCCACATCTCGCGTTCGGCGGCCTGTAAAAAGCCATCTTCCAAACCCGCCCAACCGCGATAATGTCCGCGCAGACTTTCCACCGCTGCATCCCGGCACACGATTGCGTCAGCCTGTGCCTGTTCAACGTAAGCCCAATAATGCGCGCTTGGCATATCGACCAGAGTCGGCGCGAAAACGTGACCGCCAAAGTGACTCACGCGCCACACACGCAGACTGTCGCTGGCATGATTGCGGCGCAGATAGTTGTAGAGCGGGTAGCCGAATTTGGCGCAGGCGGCATCCACTGTTCCATGTGTACAAACCATTAAATCGCGGATGGCCTCGTTTTCAGGGACGCGATACTGCTCAAACTGCGGCAGCGTTTCCCGCGCTTCGTACAGCGCCCACAGCAGCGGGCCGCAGTCCTTTTCCGTGACGAGATATTCGACCTTATCAAAGTGGGCGATTGCGCCGGGAGTGCGCTGATAGAACATCACCCGCCGCCAGCCTTGCCGCGAATATACAGCGTCCGGCGCGATCATCAACGAGCGATGGCGATAGGACACACCTTCGTGATAGCGCTGAAGCCACAAATTGAGCAGGTTGATCGCTTCTTCCGGCAGAATTCCGGCTTTCTCGTAGAGATTCGTTTTCCACGGCAGCGGCGTTTCGACCACTAGCGCATCATCGAAGTCATGCGCGTGGCCCACTGGATCAAGGCCGCGTTCGATGGCCATCACATTGCAATAAGATTTGAGCGTTGTCGTTTTCTCGATCATCAGTAAGCCGCGACCTTAAGCCGCCCGTTCATGGGTTCCACATTCGGTATTGGTGATGCTTTTCTGCGACCCACCGGCACGACCAGCGGCGTTCCGGTAACGGGATCGGGGATGATGCGGCACTCCACGCCGAACACCTCTTGCACGAGCGTTTCGGTGACAACTTCTGACGGGCCGCCGTGCGCGGCGATCTGTCCGCCGCGAACCGCAATCAAGTAATCGGCATAGCGGCAGGCGTGGTTGAGATCGTGCAGCACCATCACAATCGTTTTGCCGCGCTCGACGTTCAATTGGTGCAGCAGGTCAAGCACGTCGATCTGGTAGGCGAGGTCAAGAAACGTTGTTGGCTCATCCAGCAAGATCAAGTCGCTGTCCTGCGCCAGCGTCATCGCAATCCACGCGCGCTGGCGCTGCCCGCCGGATAACGTGTCGATGGGGCGATCTGCGAACTCCGCGATGCTGGTGATGTGCAGAGCTTCGAGCGTGATGCGCTCGTCTTCGGCTGACCATTGTTGCAGCCAGCTTTGATGCGGATAACGACCCTGCGCCACCAGTTCATGCACTGTCAGACCTTCGGGCGCGGTGGGCCCCTGCGGCAAAATTCCAAGCTGCTGTGCTAACGCTTTCGTCGGCATCTTCCACACGTCCTGACCGTCGAGCAGCACCGTACCGCCGGATGGTTTCAACAGCCGCGAAATCCCGCGTAGCAGCGTTGATTTGCCACAGCCGTTCGGCCCCACCAGCGCCGTGATCTTACCGTTGGGGATGGTCAAGCTCATGCCGTCGATGATGCAGGCGTTGTCATAAGCGAGGGTTAAATTACTGGCCGTCAAATTACTCATCGCGTTGTCCTAAGTGATTGAGATTTTCCGTAGGGGCGCTTCGCGAAGCGCCCCTACAAGGTAGCTGCAATACGAAAGATGCATTACCGATTCCGGTTTCGAATCAGCAGATAAATGAAATAGGGCGCGCCGATCATGGCCGTGACGATGCCCACTGGCAGTTCGCTCGGTGTGATAATCCAGCGCCCGATTAAATCGGCCACCACCATCAGCGCCCCGCCGAGCATCGCGCTCACGGGCAGCAAACCCTCATGCGTGGGGCCAACCAATCGGCGCGTGATATGCGGCGCGACCAGCCCGACGAAGCCTATCGCCCCCGCTACGGCCACCGCCGCGCCGGCCAGCGCCACGCTGACAATCAGCAGGAATGCGCGATGCTGTTCAACCCGCAGTCCTAGCCCTTTAGCGGCATCGTCGCCCATGCCTAGCATATTCAACCCGCGTGCGCCGAGAAAGGCTAACGGTATAAACACCACCATCCATGCCCCAAGTGCGCGAACGTGTTCCCAACTACGCCCGTAGACGCTGCCTGCCAGCCACACATAAGCCTGCTGCACGTCGTAAATGTCGCCAAATACCAGAAACAATTCGGTGATGGCCATCAACACGCCTTCGACGGCGATGCCGATCAAGATCAGGCGCATCGGGCTGCTATTGCCACCGCGCCACGCCAGCGCGTAAACGACGGCGGCAGTCAGCATCGCGCCGCCGAATGCTGCCCACGGCAGAATGTAAAAAGGCAGGTCTTTCAGCCAGACGATCAAGATCACCGCCGCGAGACTCGCGCCGCTGACTACGCCGAGCAAGTACGGATCGGCTAACGGGTTACGGGTGATGCCCTGTAAAAGTGCGCCGGATGTCGCCAGCGCCGCTCCGACTAAAAACGCCAGCACGATTCGCGGTAGGCGGAAGGTATACACCACCAAGCGCAGGTTCGAGTAATCGGGATGATCCTGATTGGTGTCGAGCAGGGTGTTCACAACGTCAAGTGGCGCAATGTCGTATTCACCGTAGCTGATGCTCAACACCAGCACGACGGCTGTGAAGATCAGCAGCGCCAGCGCCACCAATGGCACACGCTGGTCGATGCGGAATGAGATATCGCGCAGGCGAACCGTAACCCACGTTGATTTGACCCGCTCAACTCGCCGTTGGCGTTCTAATGCGTTGTTTTCGAGCATTAGCGTTTCACCTTCCAACGGGCCAGCGCGATGAAGAACGGCGCGCCGATGAAGGCCATCACGATGCCAACGGGAAGCTCTTGCGGGCGAATCAACACCCGCGAGCCGACATCGGCAGCGGTCAGCAGGATAGCGCCGAGCAGCGCTGAATACGGAATCACCCAGCGGTAATCGACGCCGACGAGGAAGCGAACGATGTGCGGCACGACTAACCCGACAAAGCCGACGGGCCCCGCCAGCGCCACCGCTCCACCCGCCAGCAGTACCACGATCACCGCTGCGATGCCTTTGACCCATCCTGTATTCTGGCCCAGTCCTTTCGCTACATCTTCACCGAGACTGATGGTGGTGATCTGGCTGCTGATGATGACTGCGCCGAACAAGCCGACGATCATGTACGGCGCGGTTTCCAGCAGCAGCGGCATCTCGCGCCCTGCCAGCGAACCCACCGTCCAGAAGCGGATTTTCTCCAGCGTTTCTTGATCGTGGATGAGCAGCGCTGTTGTGAACGACGAGATGAACGCCGCCAGAATGATGCCTGCCAGCGTCAGTTTGAGCGGGGTTGCGCCGCCGCGCCCCATCGAGCCGAGCGAATAGACGAGTACCGCCGCGATGCCCGCGCCGATGAAGGCGAAAATCGCGTACAGCGATAAGGGCGGATTACCTGTCACCACAACCAGCAGCACAACGACGAAAGCCGCGCCGCTGTCGATGCCTAGAATCACCGAGTCGGCGAGGGGGTTGCGCGTCAGACCTTGCATCACCGCGCCGGAGACGGCCAGCGCCGCGCCAACCAGCGCTCCGGCCAATACTCGCGGTAGGCGCGCCGTCTGAATAACGAGATGGTCGAAATTGGTGTCGTCGTAATCAAACAGCGCCTCGTAGACCACCTGCGGTGTGATGTCTGCCGCGCCGAGCGTGATGCTCCACAACAGGCATAACACTAGCAAAACCGCGCCGAGCGCCAGCCCCGGCAGCAGCGACAGACGGCTGCTGAAAATGCGATTGGTGTTTCGAGCGACTTGAGCTTGCGCGATCATACTGTACCTACTGATCTAGCCATGTGACTTGTATGGATTCTTTCTTAGCGAAGCGTTCGAGATGGTCGCCAACGACGTATTTGACACGTTCGAACGCTTCGACGTCGTCAGCGTGAACGCGGATGAATAACGAGTCCCGCTGCGCCTGCATCTCGCAGTTGCCAAACCCGAACTCGACTGTGCCG
>JACMMD010000157.1 GCA_014379235.1 Anaerolineae bacterium | reverse complement strand
TGATCATGCTGCATAATGAAAAGGGCGGGGTGGGTAAAACCACTTTAGCGACGCATATCGCGGCAGGGCTGGCCATCAAAGGTTTTCGTGTGGTGCTGGTCGATGCTGATCCACAGGCACACGCGGCGATCTCACTTGGTATCACACCACGTCCGGCGCTGCACGACCTGCTCGTGCGTAAAGCACCATTCAAAGACGTTCTGGAATTTGTGTCGCCGCAAATCTACGCGCCGGATGGCAAATCCGAGGGGCAGTTTTTCGTGTTACCCGGTGACATCGAAACCCGCGTAATACCCATGCTGGTGCCCGATGTTTGGCTGCTGCGGCGGCGGCTTTCGCAGATGAACGGTGTCGATTATGTCATCGTCGATACGTCACCCTCACCGTCACTGCTGCACAGCATGATCTACGTCGCCACCGACGCCATCCTCTATCCGACCACCTGCGAACGACTGAGCTTCGACGGACTGGTACAGTCCATCGCCCACACCGACGAAGCCGATATAGGCCGCTCGCCGCAGTTGGAAGCGATTGAACGCCTCGGCATTGTGCCGATGATGTTCCGCGCCAAGACCGTCGAACACAGCGAAAATCTAAAAGTGTTGAAAGAGCATTATCCCGAACTCGTTTGGAAGCCGCTGCCACAGCGCATCACATGGGCCGAGGCGTCCGGCCTCAGCCAGACCGTTTTCGCAGTTGGCCCCCACACCAGCGCGGCGACTGAAGCATGGGGCATCGTCAACAGGATCGTGGCATAAGCCATGAGCGATAAACGCACCCGTGACCGTTCGCACCTAACCGCAGCGCGTTCAGAGCCGATCCGCGCACAAACACCGATGGAAGCAGATCGCGCGATGTACGGACGCACGACGGAATTCGACACGCACGACTTCGATCTTGGACGGCGTGACGCCGAACCCACATCGATCTTCGCCATTATTCCAGACCGAACGCAGCCGCGCCGTGCTATGCCGAATGCCGTTCGCCGCCATTGGGATGGTGAGACTGCATCGCTGCCGGAACTGTTCGGCACATGGATGGGGCTTGCCGCAGAAGAACGCGGCGCGGAATATTTCTCCGTTGATTCGCTGCTCGAAGGCGATGTCGAAGTCGATGAAAATGGCGAAAGCGTGGGTGATACTTTTGCCGCGTTGGCATCGCCCAATCACCCGATAGAAGCCTCGCTGCTGTACCTCACCGAACTAGCAGCCAACATCCGCCAGCATGGGCTGATTAACCCGATCACCGTCGTTCATCGAAACGGGGTTTACTATCTTGAAACAGGTGAGCGGCGTTGGTTGGCTTACCATCTATTGCATCTTCATTACCCGAATGAGGGTTGGGATAAGATGCCCGCTCAGGTTGTCAATAAGATAGATCGCTTCCGTCAAGCCAGTGAAAATATGCAGCGCAACGACCTGAACATGGTTGCTCGTGCGCGCCAATATGCTCTGTTGCTGATGGAGCTTTTGCCTGATGTTCACTTCGAGCCTCACGATCAGGTGCAAAGTGATCGCGCTTTCTATGCACAAGCGTTAGATCATCGTGTACCGCGTGGCAAAATGGAAGTGCTATTAGGTGCGTTTGGAC
Organism: Anaerolineae bacterium; assembly: GCA_014379235.1. Taxonomy (GTDB): domain Bacteria; phylum Chloroflexota; class Anaerolineae; order Aggregatilineales; family Phototrophicaceae; genus JACMMD01. Next base: position 5,133 of record JACMMD010000157.1, on the reverse strand, counting down.
TTACGAGCCGAACCACATTTGACAGCTATCGTAAGGTATTAAGCGTCACAGATGAGCAATGGATAGCGGCTGATGATGAGAATTGGCCAGAAGCCGCATTTCGAGAATTGTTCGATGCATCGAACAATTCTCTAGTTAAAGACTCAAAACCTGCTAGAAATGCAGAAAAACCTCATCCGTTTGAACGCCAGCGCCATAGTCTTTTTAAGATGCTGCTGCGCGCTAAACCCGACGAACAGCGTGACATGGCGCTCGCATTGATCGACGAATTGCAGCAGCTTATTCAAAACTTAGATGAAGGCTCGTAATTTAATAAAGGTAATTGGATGAACCCAAAATCCGAACGTTTTTACAGGATCGTTGAGCGAAACAATGAAACACTTATCGTTGATCTCGATGGAAATGTCATTGATCCGCACAAAATGGAACAGCTTGCATCGAGCATTATTACAACTAAACGCCAGCCTCTCTATGTATATATCGGTGGGCGGGAGCATGACAAACTCTACAAAATTGGAATGACAAGGAATATTGAGCGTCGATCAAAACAGCTAGGCATTAAAGTTATTCAGACGATCCAATGTGATCGGTTTGGAACATATTCCGCTGCAAATGTTGAAAAACAGTTACATGCGATTATGAATGCACTCGGCTGCCATGTAGAAGGAGAGTGGTTTCAATTAGATAGTTTCGACATACAATTCTTAGCGCAGTTTAGAACTCCCAAAGATGTAGTTGATAACGCGCAGCAGGTAATAGAGTTGGCGGAAAAGCTCTGGCATGACGGTAGTGTATTGGATGTAGACTTGTTGTCGGAACTCGTATATCGAACCTCTCACCTGTCACGTTTTGAGCGTGTCGTTCTATGGCATTATTTCATTGTCCTTTGCGATAAACTTGCACATACAGAAAACATAGATGGCTTGCCTATTTCGGTGCTGATTTATAACCTCTTTATGACGGCAACAGGGCTGCACCCAAAGCCCACGAAATCACTGCGCGAAACCCTGACAGACCTCTATGGTAACAGCTTACCCGTCGTCTAATCAGGAGTCACCCCCGCCATTTCCCAACCCCTTTTCGAGACTCCCCTGCTGACACAAATGGCGCACTGCTCAAGTATTTTTTGTGCTTGAGATGGCCCTCAGTTGACACAAAAACAATAAAAGGAAGCTGATTTTTGGGGTAGGGGAGGGGGCGTTATCGCGTTGACGAAATTGCGAGTTTGGGAAATATCAGACAGAGTGATAAGCAGGTGGAGGAGTAATCAAGGTTGGGTTTTTGTACTAGAACACACGTTCGAGTAAGCGTTCTCTAACGAATTGTTTGCCAGAAGTCAAAATCTGGTATACACTGATGTTTGCTTGTTTAGGTAGCAAACAAGACTTTAACAACAGAAAATAAAACGAGCGCGGTGTTTAGTCCGCACCCGCTCGCTTGGTCGCACCCAAGTTGGCGGGTTTGACAATACTGAGTATAGCACAGAACTCTCAGGGCGTCATCCACTTTCAAGGGGATGATGCCCTTTTTAATTGAGATTTAATGAAGGTTTGCTCAATGCAGCAGGAAATTAGCAGTATAAGACAATATTAAAAGCAAAAGCTCGTATCCTTTATCGGTTTGCCAACCAGATACGAGCTTTCCACATGTTACCGGGTTGCCCTTCGATAAAAGAGCTTCCCTTATTGCTTACAAGAGCAGCGCTAACTGCTCCTAGAAACGTCTATAGACTTGACGTTATTGTAACGCAAAAAAGGGCGATAAGGCAACCCGGTTTCTGAGAAAGTCAGAAACTCGTGTCCGAATCGCCGTGTAACACCGCACTCCAAGCAGCACAAAAGTACCTCTCAGACGGGTTTTCCATCATTCCGCTGATCGGTGGTTCGGATTCAGACTCCGGCAAACGTCCACCAATTCGCTGGCAGCCCTACCAGCAGCACGCTCCAACACCAGACGATCTCAACAATTGGCATTCCAAACGCGGCTTGAGCGCCTATGGTGTTGTCTGCGGGCGAGTGTCGCGGCTGGCAGTGCTTGACCTCGACAACCAGCAGATCGCGCTCGATTTCGCGCTGCGCTTTCCACACCTGATGCAAACGTTGGTGGTGCGTTCCGGCTTGCGTGGAACACCGCACATCTATTGGCACGTCGATTTCCATGTCAAGACGCAGCCCGTTCGCGGCGGCGATCTCAAAGGCGAAGGCAGCTATGTGGTCGGCGCAGGGTCGAGCATCGCTGGCGGTACATGGACGGTCATCTCCGAGCGGCCCATTCGCTCGATCACCCCCGAAGAATTGGCCGCAGTGCTGGAGTTTTTGACCGTCGATGTAGGGGCAAGGCATGCCTTGCCCTCGCTAACGAACCTTGCCCCTATACGCCACGCCAACGACTTCGCCGCGCTGTATCATCGCCTCGCCGCGACCAATGGCCGCAACAACGCGCTGTTCGCTGCCGCCCGCGCCATGCGTGACGAAGGCTACACTGCCGCAATGAGCGTTGATACGCTGGCGCAGCTTCACGCCCAACAATCAGGCAGGGTGAAGGAGCACCAAACGCGCCGCCACGCTGAAGCGCGCCGCACCATCGCCAGCGCTTACAGCCGCCCGCCGAAGCCGCGTCCAGCGCCAGAAGCCAGCAATCAGCCCGCCAGCCGTATCCCGAATCATCTGCGCGAAGCGCTGTTACATCGTCCTGATGGTGTCGCGCTGCTGCGATTTATCGAGGGGATGTTTGTGCGCGGCGCTCGTCCCGGCTCGGCATTCACCGAACCAGAAGCGCGCCAACGCCTCTCGGACTTAGTAGGTCGGCACTCGATTTTGCGCGCCTTGCAAGCAGTTACAGGTGAAAGTAAGCGTATTTTCGTAGCGCTGCCCCTTCCTTTGGCAAATCCTACCCTTGCTAACGCTGACTTCAACCTAGTTGACACAACGACAAAAAATGCTTTTTGTCAGGTGGACAGCGCCGAACAAAAGTCGCATAGTCAAAAACCTGCTTCGCGGCCACCACGTCACTATCACTTCCCAAGTGTCGCAGCGCTGTGCGAAATGCTCGGCGTACAAGCGCGTGGTAGCGATCCGGTTTATGTCGATGATCTCGCCAGCCCGACACGCTACCGACAAAGTTTGCACCGCGAGTTCATCAAGCGCCGTCCGGGCCAGTATTCACAACGACTTCTCGGCGGGCGCATCGGCGTTTCGGCGCGCACGATACGCCGCTATAACCGCGACATACCGATCAACGTGCAGGCTTGCTACCACGAAACGCGGCTGTACTGGCATAACCTCAATCAGCAGGTGTTCGAAGCGGAAGCGCGGCGCTACGGCATTGATCTCGGCGGGCGCTGCTTGCAAGACCAGTATGGCAATCGCTTCCCTGCGAGGCGGGCTGTCGCTGAACAGCTTCTCTCGTGGGGGCGAGAAGTGACCTACAAGGTGCAAACGCTCAATTACTACTGGTATGGGGATGCAAGGCCGCTGGCGACGTTAGGTGAAACATGGTGGCAAGACGGGCCGCCACCTGACAACGGACGCTTTAACGAGGATTGGCGCGAAGCGTGGAAAGAACAGCAAAACAATCATGTTGAGGCAATCGTAGGGGCGACACATGTGTCGCCCGTTCAACACGCACTCACGCCCACAAAACCCGCTCGCGCTAAACCCAACGATGGGCCGCTGCCGGAAGCCTTCCCGCACGTCACACCACATGCAAAGAGCGCTCGTTACTATCAGTGTCCGCTTGAAGATAAAGCGCTGGAAAAAGTGGCACAGTCCGCCTACGAAGGGGCGTTAGGTCTCAGCGCTGCCAATGCGCGCCGCCTCGCCATGACCTACGGCGCACGCGCGGTCAATATGGCGCTGCGACGCTTGCAGTGGCTGTTGGCGCGGGACAAGATCACCAACGCACCCGGCTTTATGTTGATCGCTGTGCCGTCATGCTGGCGTGAGCAGAACCCTGATGCCAAACGCCCGCGCTTCGTGCCGCAGCCGAAACGCCAGCGCCAAGCTGAGAAGCAGCGTTATCCCGCCGAGAAAGAATCCGCTGCAAAGCCAACCACGTCCGACGATTTCTCTGGCTGGTTCAGCGACGAACCAACCGACAAGCGCGACCTATCGGGCTGGCTGGAGTGGGCGGAGAGTTAGCGATCAGCCATTCAGCGAAACGCATTTCGAGTATAATTCAGGCGCGGCATAGGTGAGGAGATACGCGGTGGCGATAGCGAAACTGTACACCGTCGAAGAATTTCTAGATTACGTCGAGAAGCATGAAGACGGTGATTCGTGGTTCGAACTCATCGACGGGGAGATTATCGAAGTGTCACCGGGACGAACAAACAATTCGGAGTTCGGGCATAATATCGTCGTACCTGTACATAACTTCTGTCGAACACACAAAATTAAATGCCATACGAGCGGTGAAACTGGCACATACCAGATCGGCTCGCATGTGGTCGCGCCCGATTTCGCATTCAAGCACATGCCGATGAGCCACGATTATCCTGATCCGATGCCGCCGCTGTGGGCCGTCGAGTTCATTTCGCCGACAGATAAACCGAAAGCGATCCGCAATAAGCGCAAGGTTTATATCGATGCTGAAATCCTCTACTGGGAAGCCTTTTATCCCTCGCGTTCAGTTGACGTATACGCGCCGGGGAAGCCCATGCAAACGTTCGGCATTGATGACACGCTCGACGGCGGCGATGTGCTGCCCGGTTTCACGCTGTCTGTGCGTGACATCTTCGGTGAAAGCCTTTAGCTGTCAGGTCGTCAGTCAAAGCAAGACAGGGATATTGGTATTTCGAGTATAGTTTCGGTAGTGGCATAGGTGAGGAGATCAGCGGTGGCCATCGCAAAACTGTACACCGTCGAAGAATTCGTGGATTATGTCTCGCAGCACGAAAACGGCGATTCGTGGTTTGAACTCATCGACGGGGAGATTATCGAAGTGTCACCGGGACGTACCGTATATTCAGGCTTTAGGGATAATATCGTCGTACCTGTGCGTAACTTTTGCCAAGCGCACAACATCGACTGCTACACGAGCGGTGAAACTGGCACATACCAGATCGGCTCGCATGTGGTCGCGCCCGATTTCGCATTCAAGCACATGCCGATGAGCCACGATTATCCTGATCCG
>JACMMD010000003.1 GCA_014379235.1 Anaerolineae bacterium | reverse complement strand
CATAACCGCAATCTTGATGCTGCTGCCATCGCTTATTTTGATCGCTATTTTCGTCTACGGTTTTATGAAGTACCCAACGAGATGATCGAAGCGGGCGCAATGGACGGCGCGGGCTTCTTCGGCCTATACTGGCACATTATCCTGCCGGTTTCGCTGCCGGGATTTGTGGTCGTCATCATCTGGCAGTTTACGCAAGTGTGGAATGAATTCCTATTCGGCGTGACGATCTCCGGGCCGCACTCGCAGCCCATCACCGTCGCGCTGCAAAACCTCGCGGGCAGCCAGATTGTCGAGTGGAACGTGCAAATGGCCGGCGCGTTCTTGACCGCGCTGCCGACGCAGGTGGTGTATATCCTACTTGGGCGCTACTTCATTCGTGGTCTGCTGGCAGGCAGCGTGAAGGGGTAAAAGTTTTCTAAGGGCGTTCAATTGAACGCCCCTACAAGGCTTGCTACACATGAGCAAGTAATTAAGCATTACACGAGCGCCTAGCCTCGCTATACTCCGACGTTTACAATCACCGCACGACGTAAACTGGAAATTTGGAGTTAACTCAGTATGTCCAAGAAAAGAAAAAACATGAACGCGGCCAAGTCCGGCGCATCGGGCGCGGCGCTGGTGGCGGGCGCGACACTGGCGACAGTCGGCGGTTGGATTGTCTACAGCGCACTCGGCATCAATCATCGCTGGCCGCTGCCCCACGCGATTAATGCTGAACGGCGCACGTTCTCCGGCAACAATACTGGTACGCTGAGTTACTACGCGGATACGTCCATCGCGGGCAGGCCGTTGGTGCTGATTCACAGCATCAATGCGGCGGCATCGGCTTACGAGATGCGCCCGATTTTCGAGCAGTATCGACGGATGCGGCCAGTTTACGCGCTGGATTTACCCGGCTTCGGACACTCGGAGCGTGCAGATCGCGTGTACTCTCCACAGCTTTATACGCAAGCCGTGTTGGATATTCTGAAAATCACTGGACAGGCAGATGTGATAGCGCTGTCGCTTGGCGGTGAGTTCGCGGCACGGGCAGCGCTGGAACGCCCCGATTTATTCCACTCGCTGACGTTGATTTCACCGAGCGGTTTCACGCCGAGCCGCGAGAAGCGGGCTTCGCAGAGCGCCACCGAAAACGGCACGACTGATACGGCCTACGGTCTGCTGTCGTCGCGGCTGTGGAGTCAGGCGTTTTACGATCTGCTGGTGACGAAACGCAGTATCGAATGGTTTCTGAGCATGAGTTTCGTCGGGCCAGTGGATGTGGGTTTGGCGACCTATGACTATTTGACGGGACATCAAGCGGGGGCGCGCAACGCTCCGCTGTACTTTGTGAGCGGCAAGCTGTTCACGCGGGACATCCGCGAGAGCGTCTACGAGCAGTTGACGATTCCGGTGTTGGTGGTGTACGACGAGGATGCGTTCGTCAGCTTTGATCTACTGCCGGAAGTTGTCGAGCGTCATGAGAACTGGCATTTGCAGCGCATCACGCCGACAAAAGGGCTGCCGCAGTTCGAACAGCCGGAAGCATTAAGGGACACGCTTAACCAGTTTTGGGATAAGTTGGGATAAAGTTTTGGTTATAATATGGTTTCAGAATATATAAATCAGTAGGGGAACGGCGCGCTGTTCCCCTACATTTAACGCTTAATCTCCGGCTTGAGCTTCGCGCAGGCGGAAGTGGTTCAACTGCGACAGGGCGCGCACCTGTTGATCGGCGCGATAGCTGCTGCGAACTAGCGGGCCGCTCTCGACCCATTTGAAGCCCATCGCTTTGCCGATTTCCTGAATGCGATCAAACTCCTCTGGCAACCAGAAGCGCTCAACCGCTAAATGTTTCTTGCTCGGCTGCAAATACTGGCCAACGGTGAGGATGTCCACGCCGCGATCTGCAAGGTCTTGCATGACTTCGCCCACTTCATCGAAAGTCTCGCCCAAACCGACCATGATGCCGCTCTTAGTCAGCACCAGCGGATCCATCAACTTGGCGTTTTCCAGCGTTTTCATCGCCCACTCGTAATGATCTTGCGGCTGTACTTTGCGGAACAGTCGCGGCACGGTCTCGACATTGTGGTTGAGGATTTCCGGCTGCGCGTCCATGACGATCTTGAGCGCGTTTTCGTTGCCTTTGAAGTCAGGGATCAACACTTCGATGCTGCATCCCGGCTGTAACTGGCGAATGCGCTTGATGACCATCGCAAAGATGGGCGCGCCGCCATCGGGACGTTCGTCGCGGTTGACACTGGTGATGACGACGTGGTTCAAACCGAGAGCGCGCACCGATTCGGCCACGCGGTTCGGCTCGGCCCAATCGAGCGGGCTAGGCCGTCCGGTCTTGATGTCGCAAAAGCCGCACGAGCGTGTACAGGTATCGCCCATCATCAAGAAGGTGGCTGTGCCGCGCCCCCAACATTCACCGATGTTGGGACATTGGGCTTCTTCGCAAACAGTATGCAGATTATTGGAGCGCATGAGGCCATAAACGCGCTCGTAGTTTTCGCCGCCGGGTGCGCGAACTTTTATCCACGGTGGACGGCGGCGCGGGTGTTCAGGGTCAGGCTGCCAGCCCGCAGGGTCTTCCGCTGGGACTGTCGGGATGGCGTTAAGGTCAATCACGTTGGTCACGTAACGTCTGCTCCACTGGCTAACGGTTAACAT
>JACMMD010000156.1 GCA_014379235.1 Anaerolineae bacterium | reverse complement strand
TGAGCAAGATTCACACGAATGTCGTTCAGGATACTGAACGGCTTGATGTGATGAGCAACCAATTGTTCGGCAAACTCATTCCGTCACTGGCGATTGCACTGCTTTTCGGTGTGATGTTGGCGATTTTGAATCCGCTGCTATTCTTAGTCATTCTGGCGTTGAAGCCCATTTTGTATTTCATCAACAAATGGCTCGGACGGCGAATCAGACGAGAAGTGCGTATCTATCGCGAGACGTTCGAGACGTTCAGTAAAGGTGTCTTGTTCATCCTTCAGATGATGGATTTGACGAGGGCCCAGGCGGCGGAACAGGTCGAAATCGCTCGACAAAGCGCACACCACGAGGAACTGCATAATCGCAGCTCATCACTGTCATGGATGCAAAGCGCCTATACCACGCTGCAAAGCGTATTGTTTACGTTCTGGGGGATTCTGATTCTGATCATTGGCGGCATGGGCGTTGCTGCCGGGTCGATGAGCATCGGCGACCTGATTACGTTTTATGTGGCGTTTGGGTTGTTGAGTGGACATCTGCGGAACATCTCCGACTCGATACCTGTGCTCATCACCGGCAATGAGTCACTCAATGCGTTGTATGACTTGATTCAAACCGATGATAGACTGCCCTATGAAGGCGTTAAGCCGATTGATTTTCAGGGCGAGATCGCGCTGGAAGGCGTTCGCTTCCACTACGATAGAGACGTTGTGCTGCACAACGTTTCACTCTCGATACGTTCCGGCGAAAGTATCGCCATCATCGGGGCAAGTGGTGTCGGCAAGAGTACCATCATCAACTTGATATTGGGATTTTACCGACCTGATGCGGGTCAATTGTACGCTGATGGACACCCCTACGACGACATCGATCTCGTGGAACTGCGCCGACAAATGGGCGTAGTGATGCAAGACCCGATTTTGTTTCCCGGCACGATTGCGGAAAACATCGCTTACGGCTATCCCGATACCACTCCTCAACAGATCAGCCGAGCAGCAGAGTTGGCCGTAGCAGATGACTTTATCAGTCAACTGCCGAATGGCTATCAGACGAATGTCGGTGAAAATGGCGTGTTGATCTCCGGCGGCCAGCGCCAGCGGTTGGCGATTGCCAGAGCGCTGCTGCATGAACCGCGCTTGTTGATTCTCGATGAGCCAACCAACCATCTCGACGCGAACAGTATGAGTCAGCTTATCCATAATTTGAAAACGCTGGATAATGCTCCCGCGATTGTGGTCATCAGCCATAATATGGAACTGGTTCGGGAGATGCAGCAGGTTTACATGCTGCACGACGGCCAGTTGACCGTCGAGCCACAATCAACAACGGTATCTTCAAACGGCGGCGCGCATAAGAGTGACAATGGCGTTACACAAGCGGTCACAGTGGAATACAAGTAAGGCAAAGGTCGAGCGCAATGCAGATGGAGCTTGGGAGCGTTAAACAGCGTGCTGGTTGGTGGCCAACCCATCAGCAGGATTTATTGCTGCGAGCAGCACTCTTGCAAGGTCAAGAAGCCGTCGCTGCTTGGGAGCAGTGGCAAAGCATAACAGACTTGGTAGCTGACATACTCGATCTTGGATCGTATCGTCTGATGCCGCTTGTGTATCACAATCTCACCCGGCAGGGCGTAACCGGGCCACAAATGCAGCGCTTGAAAGGCATTTATCGTCACGCTTGGTCGCAAAATCAAGTTCATCTGTTTAAGCTCAACGGGATACTGCGGCTGCTGACGGATGCCGGAATCGAAGCGATGGCGTTGAAGGGCGCGGCGCTGATGCTGGACTATTATGAAAATGTCGGTTTGCGGCCCGTCCAAGATGTCGATGTGTTTGTTCCCCTTGCCCAACGCGATAAAGCATTTGCGATATTAGAAGCAGCAGGTTGGGTACGTCGGGACATCGTTCCTGACAGCGGACTGCCACTAGTTCATGCTATCGTGCTTGAAGATCGGGATAGGGGTGAGGTCGATCTGCACTGGTTCGTTTATCCAGAGACGTGCTATCCCGGTGCGGATGATGATCTATGGGAAGCCGCCGTCACTCATTCGCTGAACGATTTGCCATTGCTAATCCTGTCCCCTGCCGACCAATTCTTCCATGCCTGTATTCATGGTGCGGCGTTTAACAGCGTACCGTCGATACGCTGGATAGCCGACGCGATGACGATTTTACAGGTTGCCGAAACCATTGATTGGCAGCGAGTTGTTCAGCAGGCGGCGAAACGGCATCTCTCCCTGCGGTTACGGGCCGCGTTGGAATATTTAGTAGAGGCGTTTAATGCGCCAATTCCGGCTTCAGTTCTGGCTGATCTTGCCGAGAACAACACGCCAACCATCGAAGTAGAGGAATTTGCCGCGCTGCAACGTCAACAGCATGACTGGAAGGTTTGGCGACGCTATCATTTCTATCGCTTCAAGTATGGGCGATTGGTGCTGGATGGCGCGCCTTACAGGGGGCCGACGGGATTTATCGACTTCATGAAGGAATGGTGGGGCATCGAGCATGCTTGGGAACTGCCGTTTTTCGGTGTTCGTAAAGCGCGCACGGTACTCGCATCGCGTGCGATGCTGGCGGCGAACAGGCCTCAGAACGCGCCCTGACCGTTTAGCACCACAAAGATTGTTTTCCATAAAATCACTACATCTAAACGCAGCGAGTAATTCTCGATGTAGTAAAGATCGTCTTCGGTATGCAGGTGCATGGGCTTGCCGCTGCGCCCATTGACCTGCCACCAGCCTGTCATGCCCGGCGGCACGGCGAAACGGCGATACTGCCAATCCTGATACTTTTCGACCAACCAAGGCATTTCAGGCCGCGGGCCAACCAAACTCATGGTGCCTAGTAAGACGTTGAAAAATTGCGGCAGTTCATCAATGCTGGTGCGGCGGATGAAGCGTCCTATACGAGTGACACGTGGATCGTCCGGCGTTTTGTGTGTCCCGGTGGTTTCTTCTGGTTCGCTAGGTTCTGTTTCGGTGGTGTCGGCATCGGCATTGGCGACCATCGAGCGAAACTTATACATGGTGAAAAGGCGTCCGTTTTCACCTACACGAAGCTGCTTGAAGATGATCGGGCCGGGCGAATCGAGCCGGATTGCGGCGGCGACGACAGCCATAAAGGGCAGCGCTGCCAGCGTCAACGCTAGGCCTGCGGCTAGGTCGAAGGCGCGTTTGACTAGGCGCTGCTGCGTTGATAGAGCCGATTCGCGGAGATTAATCAGCGGCACGTCTTCAAGGTGCTCAACCGTTGGCCGGAACAAGGCGAGGCTAGGATAGTTCGGGACGATGTGGACATGCACGGCTAATGTCTGCAAGGCAGTGACAATGCCATCAAGTTGGTCGTATTGATGGTGAGGTAGGGCGATAATCACTTCGTCAATGCGATGCGTCTTTACGATTGCGCGAATGTCAGAAGGTGGGCCAAGCACAGGCAGCGTCGAGATCGGGCTGGTTGACAGTTCGTCCAAGAAACCGCGAACGTGCAGTCCTGACCAGCTATATGGCTCAAGCACACGGGCGATATGCTCCCCTAGTTCATTCGCGCCGACAATCACAACGTTGCGCGTTTGTTCGGGCTGCGGATGGACAAGCCCAAATGTATGAACGCCAACACGCCAGAAAATCATCCACAGCGAGTCGCAGATATAAAAATAGATGATGAGCAGGCGCGCTGTATCACGAAACGAGAAATAAAGAATGCCAGCCAATACCAACAGTGCGAACAGCGAGGCCGCCAATATACGGAGAATTTCGCCCGCGAGGAACGTTCTTCGCTCAGGGTCATAAACCGAGAAAGCGAAAAACGTGATCGACCAAATGAGCAGCGCAATTCCAACCACCGCCCGAGGCAACGCCGCGACGGTCAGTTCAGGATTGCCGAGAGGCAGCGCGGTTCGAAGCTCTTTGGCTACGAGGAAAGCGCCGATTACGCCAAGCGCATCCAAAACAAACGCTAACAGCGCGTAATTAACCTTGTGACGCCCAAGCATGGATTACGCTACCCTTGACCGCCATTGAGTAAAGTCGCAGTATAGCCGAACTCGTATATTTCGTATATTGTGAACTACGAGAGATCATTCGTAGGGAGTACCTTAATGCCTATGAAAATCAGCTCACCCGTAGTATTGTACTGCTTCTTGGGTGAGCGTGTTGTACAACACAACTTTTGCATCATGTAATCGGAACGCTTGAGGGAACAATGTCGGCTGTGCTTGCAAATCCGAATCCGATTCTAGTGATCTTAGTTGTCGTCGCAATCGGCACGTCTCTCGTCGCGCTGCTGCTGCCTCAATGGACAATGCCGTTGTTTTTTTTGTGGGTTCCGCTCATCGATCTTGGCAAGCGGCTTTTGTGGCTGCCGCCGGATGCGACTCCCTCGTCGCTCGAAGTTCAAATCGTACTCGTACTGCCTGACCTGATCCTGATCGCTGGCGCACTGCGGATGGCCTATGAACTGTTAGTAGCGCGTCGGATTCAGTATCGTTTTATGTGGCTCGATGCGCCGATCATTCTTTATTTTGTGTGGTCGTTCATCAGCATTTTCAACCCCGATAACACATTATTGGTCGGTTTGATCGGCTTCAAATCAACCTCATTGTACATCCTGATTTATGCGATGCTGCGCCTTTCTGCCGAACCGTTAAGCGCTACGCTGGGGCGCTTGTATCCGGTGATCGTCGTTGGCGCTTTGTTTGG
>JACMMD010000155.1 GCA_014379235.1 Anaerolineae bacterium | reverse complement strand
TACAGCAAGCTGCTGCTGCGCGATCTGGGCTGGACAGAAGAAGAAATCGACTCGCTGCCACAGCGCGTCCGTGACGGCGAGTTCACTTTCGAAGACCTGATCGCCACCGCGCAGCAGGCCGTCGATGAAGGTGTGGTCGAAGAAGGCTACGGCTTCTGGCATCGCACGGCCAATGGCCCGGACTTCCTGTACTACTACTATGGTATGGGCGGCACGATCATGAATGACGACGGACAACTGGTCTTCGATACCGAAGCAGCTCGTCGCGTCTACGAACTGCTTGATACCATGACCGACAGCGGCGTGACCCGCCGTGACCTGCTCGGTGCAGACACGAATACGATGTGGTTCCCCGCCGTTGCCAGCGCCGAAGAAGTGCTGTTCGCTGCTGGTGGTACATGGAACTGGCCGAACATGGCCCTCAACTTCGTCGCTGATCGTGGCGGCAATGACTACCTGACGGAAAACCTCGGACTCATGCTCATCCCCGCCATGGAAACCGGCAGCGCGATCACCCTCACACACCCGCTGGCCTACCTTGTCAGCGCCGACAGTGAGCGTCCCGACGTTGCGATGGCCCTAATCGCCGCCGTGACCACGCCTGAAGCCAACAATCGCCATGCGATTGACAGCTTCCACCTCGGCATTCTGAACGCGCAGTTGGAGTCGGAAGAGTATCTGGCGAACCCGCAAATCAGCGGCGCACACTACATGCTTGATTACACTACCGCGCTGCCCAATCACCCCGGCTACAGCTCATGGTCAGAGGCCTACTATCTCGGTATTCAGGGCATCGAGAGCGACCAACTGACACCGGAAGAAGCCGTTGATACCGTCGTAGCCCAGATGCAGAGCGAAATGGGCGACAGCGTCGTCATTCAGTAAAATCAGCACATGAATTGAAAGTCTGTTTCGTAGGGGTAGGGCAAAGGCAGCTTGCCTGAGCCTTGCCCCTACGCCCTTTTTTCGACTTGATAGAATAGGGTTTTTTACGCATGACGCAGCGAACGTCAACATCTCCGGCTGACGCCAGCCTTTCCCCACCGACTTTACCAGCAGAACGCTCGTCCCGTTTTGGCTCTACGAACCTGACCGCCTACGGATTCATGGCCCCTGCAGGCATTCTGGTGCTGATATTTTTCTTGATCCCGGTAGTAATCATTCTCTACATCAGCATGACCGACCTTTCCCACTCGAACTTTACAACCGACTTTAGCCGCATGAATTTCATCGGTTTGCAAAATTTCAGCAAGCTGTTTGAAGATCAGTTCGCGGCCAAAATCTTTTTCAACACGATCTTTTATGTGTTGTTCACACTGTCGCTGTTCAACGTGGGACTTGCGCTGCTGATCGCGCTGCTGACGATACATATCAACCGCCGCGCTGGCTTCTTTTTCAGAACCATGTGGATACTGCCGCGCATCACGCCCGTCATTGTTTATATTTTGCTGTGGCGGCGTTTGGTGGCAGAGCCGCCGTTCGGCATCATCGCGCAGTTCAACACGCTGCTCGATCAGCCGTCGCCGGATTATTTGACACAGATGCCTTGGGTCGTGGTGATTTTAGTCAACGGCTTCATCGGCGCGTCGTTCGGGATGATCATTTTTACCTCAGCCATTGAGTCGATACCTAAAGACTTAATGAATGCCTCACTGGTGGATGGCTCAACTTACGTGCAGCGCATCCGCTACGTCATTCTGCCGCTGCTGCGCTGGCCGCTGCTGTTCGTGGTGACGTTTCAAACTCTGTCGCTGCTGACATCGTTCGAGCAAATCCTCGTGCTGACCGACGGCGGGCCGGGTCTATATCGAACCGAGGTATGGGCGCTCACAGCCTATCATCGTGCGCTCTCGACATACTTTGGCAACGCGCAGTGGGGCTATGGCTCGGCGTTCGCAGTGGTATTGGTGCTGCTCGGTGTGGTCATGGCGGTGATTTACATGCGCGTCTTCCGCTTTGGCGAACTGGTGGCCGAACCGAAGATTGAGGATCTATAACGATGGCCAACACAGGCACACTTAAAACATCGACCACGTTGATCGCGGCGCACTCCACCGGAGTATTTGACCTGCGCGCCTTTTGGAAAGCGCTGCGAAACGGCTTATTGACGGTGCTGGTCATTGCGCTGCTGGTGATACTGTTCAAACAGGTATTGAAACCCTTAATCGCGGCGGGACAGGTTGAAGAAAACTTGACCGATGTGCTCGGCGATGTGCTGCTGCTGCTGCTGCCGTATCTGGCGTATGTGGCCTGTGGCGCGGCAATGCGTTCGCTGGCGCATAAACGGGCGATGTTAGCTGTCAGCGGGGCAGTGGCGGCAGTTGTCATCATCTATGGGGTTGTCAGCGCAGGCCAGTATTACCTGTCTATCGGGCCGTTTTTGGCCAGTCCATCGCTGCAAATGACGCTGTCCCAATCACCGGACAACAGCGGCATCATCGTCGAGTCGGTTGTTCCCGGCGGCGCGGCTGAACAGGCCGGCATTCAGGCAGGCGACATCATCACCGGAATCCGACGCGACCCGATTGACCTCGCAGGGTTGGAAACGCTGGTCGCAACCTCGCTGGTGGACGACCCGATCCGGCTGCGTTTCCTGCGCGACGGCGAGGAAATGCAAGAAACAGTCGCTATCTCTGTCGCAGCGAATACCAACATAAACTCGATCATCACAAACGCGGTGGTCGCGCTGATTGTGGCGGTGGTGGCGATCTTCTGGCCGGGCAACTGGACGCCGTATTTGCTGCTGACGTTTTCGCTGGTGCCGCTCCTGGCCGGTTATACGTGGCTGCTGATTGCGACGTTCTCCACTAGAACGCATGGTCTACTCCCAGTAGACGCGGCGGGCAACATCGGCGGCTTTACGCTGCAAAATTGGGACTTCCTCATCAACCCGCCTGTGTCAAACCTGAGCGTACTGCTGGTCACGTTGAATACGTTCGTCATCGCTGTGTCGATGACCGTGTTGATTTTGATCGTGTCCGCGATGGCGGGCTATGCGCTGTCTCGCATGAACTTCAAAGGACGGCGCACGTTCCTCTCGTTCACGTTGATTTTGCACGGCTTTCCGGCGGTCACACTGCTGATCTCGATTTTCTTTGTGCTGAACTTCATCGGCAAAATTCCGGTGATTGGCGATTTTTTCGGCTACAACACACTCGGCGGAATCACGCTGGTGATGGTGGCATTCGAGCTTCCGCTCGGCATCTGGCTGATGAAGGGCTTCTTCGACAACATCTCGTGGGATATGGAGCGTTCGGCGCTCATCGACGGCGCGTCTCGTTGGCGCACGTTCTGGGAGATCATCCTACCGCAGATTCGACCCGGTTTGCTGGCGCTCGGCATTTTCGCCTTCATCTCCGGCTGGAATGCGTATCTCATCCCGCAGACGTACAGCGTCGG
>JACMMD010000154.1 GCA_014379235.1 Anaerolineae bacterium | reverse complement strand
TACCCGTTCCGTGATACAAAATACCCGGCGGAACAGCAGGTTCGAGTTGCAGGTCAACCTCTACACTGTGACCTTGATTAGCCCGTATCCGCAGCCCAGTGTCATCGAACGAAAAACGCTGCTTGTCGTTATTGGCCACAACCTCATCGAGTTCGACACGGCTCACAGCGAAATTGTGCTTCAAAAGCGCTTCCAGCAAAACATCGACCTCGACCCACCCGCCGGGAGCAAGCGTCAAGCCAAGTCGTTCCGGCTGATGACGCAGATGCTTGCTCAAATATCTGCTGATTTTGACCAGTCTTTCTGCGTTCATTTCTGAATTTATCTTTGGTTCATGTAAACTGCGTTTCTACGGCCTCGATACGCTCAATCTTCGCGCCGAGCGCCGCCAGCTTTTCATCGACCCGCTCGTAACCGCGATCAATCTGCTGAATGTTGGAGATGCGAGTCTCGCCCTTCGCCGCCAGCGCTGCCAGTAAAATCGCCATACCAGCGCGAATGTCAGGACTCGAAATATGCGGCGCGGATTTGAGCGTGGCCGGGCCTTGCACCAGAACCCGATGCGGATCGACAAGCGTCACTCGCGCCCCCATATTCACCAGCCTATCGGTGAAGAAGAAGCGGCTTTCGTACATCCACTCGTGGAACAGCACCGCTCCGGCGCTTTGTGTGGCCACCACCAGCGCGATACTCATCAAATCCGATGGAAACGCCGGCCACGGCTGCGCCTTGATCGTCGGGATACGATCTCCCAAATCCTGCGAAATCGTCAGCGCCTGTCCCGACGGCACGAAAATATCCTGCCCGCGCACGTCCCACGTCACGCCAAGCCGCTCAAACACCAGCGCGATCATATCCAAATACTGCGGATCCGCGTCGTGAATGGTGATTTCGCCGCCTGTCACCACCGCCGCGCCGATAAAGCTGCCGACTTCAAGATAATCCGCACCGACTCGCGCCTCACAGCCATGCAAGCGTTCGACGCCCGTAATCGTCAGCCGATTCGAGCCGATGCCGTCGATCTGCGCGCCCATCGCGTTCAGCATATTACACAGGTCTTGAACATGCGGCTCACTGGCCGCGTTGCGTAAAATCGTCGTGCCCTTAGCCAACGTCGCGGCCATGACCGCGTTTTCGGTAGCGGTCACGCTGGCCTCATCCAGCAGAATATCCGCGCCGATGAGCGTTTCAGCCCGCATCTGAAAGCCGCCATTAAGTGTGATGTCCGCGCCGAGTTTCCGCAGCGCGATCACATGCGTATCCAGCCGACGCTGACCGATCACATCGCCACCGGGAGCCGGCAAATCCAGCCGTCCGCAGCGTGCCAGCATCGGCCCGGCGAACACGATACTCGCCCGAACCTTCTGCGCCAAGTCCGCATCAATCGAGGTATGCGCGATATTGCGCGCATGGATACGCGCCGTTTGACTATCGACCCATTCGACCTCTGCGCCAAGCCGCCGCAGAATTTCCATCACTACCCGCACATCACCGATGTTCGGCAGGTTGCGTAAGATCACGGGTTCATCGGTCAGCAGGCAGGCAGGCAGCATTTTCAGCGCCGCGTTTTTGTTGCCACTCGGTGTCACCTCACCGCGTAGCGGATGGCCGCCTTCAATCACGAACTGCTGCATCAAGTATTTCCTATTCTCACGCTCACAGGGTCGCCAACTTTCACGTTCAATAGTTCCGCCGCACTTCCCTGATTGACCGCGATTTCCAAATAACCGTTGCTGTCGATCAAGGCCAATATTTCCCCACGCCTTGCTCTACCATAAGTACGACGCAATGGCGTTATCAAATGTTCGTTCACCGTCACTTCCACATCG
>JACMMD010000153.1 GCA_014379235.1 Anaerolineae bacterium | reverse complement strand
CGTGCAGCGCACCTTCGATCAAATTGATCGCTATCCCGAAGTGTATAACACGATGAACGGCCCGAACGAGTTTCACGTCGTTGGCACATTGAAGCATTGGAATGTGATTCCGCGTTTGGGCGAGATCAAAGCGCCGACGTTAGTGACTTCGGGGCGTTATGACGAAGCCACGCCACTGATCGCGGGCACGGTTCAGCAGGGTATTCCCGGCGCGGAATGGGTGGTTTTCGAAGAAAGCGCGCATATGGCTCACGCCGAAGAGCCGGAGCGCTACATGCAGGTTTTAGACGAATTTTTGAGCCGCATCGAAGCACAGTTATAAGGACTTACGAAATGGCCAACGAATATTCGCTTAAGAAAGAACAGCGCGCTTTTTCCTTCGATGCTTCGCTGCCGCCTATATTGGAGATTGACCCCGATGATACGGTCACGTTTGAAACGGGCGACGCGGCCTACGAACGGCTGTCCAAAGGCGAAACCGTCGAGGCAATCGGGCTGGAAAACTTCAACGCGGTTACAGGGCCGGTATATGTGCGTGGCGCTGAACCGGGTGATGCGCTGAAAATCGAAATCCTCGACGTGCAGGTACGGCGCGCATGGTCGGTGTGGCTGCCGCAGTTCGGTGGATTGGGTCATCAGACCGATAGCGTGCGTGTGATGGAAACGCCTATCGAGGGCAATCGTGTGCGGATTTCTGACCGCATCACTGTTCCGGTCAAGGCGATGATTGGCTGTATCGGTGTTGCGCCTGCCGAGGGAATCGGCTCAACGTTCATGCCAGCATATCCCACTGGCGGCAATATGGACTTGCGTGAGATGACAACTGGGACAACGCTGTATCTGCCCGTGCAAGTTCCCGGCGCGCTGCTGGCATTGGGTGATCTTCACGCGGCGATGGGCATCGCCGAACCAACGTCTGTGGCGCTCGAAGCGGCTGGTCAGGCTGCGCTGCGCGTGGGCCTCGAAAAGGGAATGAACCTTCGCTATCCGCGCTTGCGAGTCGGCAACAGCGTAGGCTGTATCGGTATGGGACAGAGCGTTCAAGAGGGTTTTCAAGTGGCGCTCGATCAGGCGTATTCGCTGCTGGTGGACGAATACGGACTCGACTCATTCGAGGCTTATGCGTATGTCAGTGCGTGTGTCGATATGCGCTTTGGTTGGGCAGCGTCGGGCGTGGTGCTGGCGCTGGTGCCCGATATAGGCTAGGTGGCCTATTGCGTCGAAACGCGGAAGCCAATACAATGCAGAAGTTGAATGGTGGATAAACACACAATGTTCGAGTTACTGCACAACGGTTTTATAAGCGACGTTCGCATGGGAGATTTTGCCATCCCTATAGCGATGCGCCCACTACACGGTAAGTAAATCACTAATATATAACTGCAAATAGTGAAACGACTGCGGGCGCGATTGTGCGTCAGCAGTCGTTTTTTATTTGCCATATCTCAGTCATCGATGCTAAAGGAGAGCACTTATGTTAAGACGGATTAACGACCTGCGGGGAATGCAGACTTTCAGCCTCATCTGGTTTGGTCAACTGGTATCACTGCTGGGTACGGCGATGACACGGTTCGCGCTGCTGATTTGGGCTTATCAGCAAACAGGCGAAGCGACGACATTAGCACTGCTAGGGTTTTTCGCCTTCGGGCCGATGGTGCTGGTTAGCCCATTTGCAGGCGTGCTGGTTGACCGATGGGATCGGCGCAAGGTAATGATGCTCACCGATCTCGGCGCGGGCATGATGACCGTTGGAATGCTGCTGCT
>JACMMD010000152.1 GCA_014379235.1 Anaerolineae bacterium | reverse complement strand
CGCTGTCTGAAAGCCAACGTGGTTGCGCTAGACATCGAGACCGAAACCCGTTGGCCCGGCGATGGCCCCAAGCTCGATTACGGACTTAGCTATCCAGCAGACATAACCGTGATCGCGCTGGCATGGTCAGAGAGCGGTGTAATCAACACGACGGCGCTGGCGGCCCCATTCGATCAGTCGGTGACTGAATTTCTGATCAAGCTTTTCCAGCCGCCGCGCTGGATTGTGGCCCACAATGCCGTATTCGACCTGCGCCAACTGAGCAAGCTCACCAACGGCCAGCTTCCACAGAACGTATGGGATACACAGTCGATGGCGCGCCTGCTGCATCCGGCAATCGATGTTAGCTATAGCTTATTGGCCGTCGCCACAACGCTGCGTATAGCCTTTCCAGAACGCCAGCAAGCCCTCAAAGTTCAGCGCAGCAAACTACATACGCTTCCGCTGGAACTCAGGCTGCAATACGCCGAAGACGATGCACGTCTGGCGCTGCAAATCTATCAAAAGCAGCGCGCTATCCCCTGCGATCCTGCGCTGGTAGATTGGGAATGCCGCGCCGTGCGCGAATACTGCGAGATGGCAGCGCGGGGTATGCGCCTCAACATTCCATTGGTTGAAAGACAGCTAGCGACACTCGGCACAAAACGCGATGAACTCGCACTGCGTTTACGCGACGATGGCTTGTCTGCTCCCGGCAGTTCGCAGGCACGGGCACGCTACTTGTATGAGACGAAAGGTATTCCACTGCCGCAGTGGGATCCCAAGTCCTACTATTTCACCCGCGCTGGTCGTAAACGTTTGAGCGCTCAACCCTATTTGCCAGTAGAACTTTCCGACCTCAGCACAGGTTCGAGCGTGGTGGAATCGTATCTCGAAGATGGCAGCCCCTACCTTGAGCGCCTCAAAGACCTTGCGGCATACATGGAAATCGATTGGCTGATCTCGACGCTGCAAGGCTTGCTCGACCATGCCGTAAGCGATGGGCGGCTGCATAGTCTGGTGACGATTGCCACCGAATCGGGTCGGCGCGCTTCCAGCTATCCGCATATGCAAAACTGGAAAATGCCCGCGATGGCCGGCGTGGCCATTGGTGATGAGGGCTTTACGCTGGTTGAGATCGACTATCGCAACGCCGAAAATGTGGTGGCCGCTATGATTTCGGGCGACAACAACCTCGCCGCCGCCTGTGCTGCGGAAGACTTCCACTCGATGATGGGAGTGCAGTATTTCGGTCAGGCGTGGGAACAAGCCGACGCTGACGAGCGCAAACGGCTGCGTAACATGGCCAAGAAAATCACTTTTGGCACGTCGTATGGCATGGGCGCGGAACGGCTCGGAGAAAGCATCGGTGTCTCGCGTGATGAAGCGTTCCGCTTGATGCGCGCCAAAGATGCGGCCTTCGCCAGAGTGACGCGGATGCGTACCGCCGCTCAAGAACAGGTACGCCAGACCAATATGCTGCGCCTGTGGACGGGCCGACCCGTCGCTGTGCCAACTGCGTTTGTCGCGTGGAATTATCTGTGTCAGGGCGGCGTCAGTGAAATGCTCAAACGGGCGATTGTGATCGTGGCCGAAACGTATCGCGCAAAAAGGATGCGTTCGCGGGTCGCGCTGGATATGCATGACGCGCTGATATTAGAGATTGCCCACGACGAATGGGACGAAGCGCTCACCTTAGCCAGCGACATCATGTCCAACATTGCCCCCGCAGAAATGATGCAGCGCACGACCCCGCCTAGCCAACCGAGTGCTCACCCCGATCTCAAGGAAAATGCACGCAAGTGGGGCGCGGAGCAGTGGCATCCGGCCAGCGCAAGTTGACCCGCAAAATCGCGCCGCTTGCGCTATGATCTATCCATCTGCGTCTTAATCGAATTAGCAAAGATGAACAGACATGCCTAGAGAACCAAAACAAACGGCCTTCCCGCTGCCACAATTCAGCAATACAGATCGCTCTGACCTGATCGCAGCCTTCCCCAAAGTTGAACCTATTTACAAAAGATTCGGTGAGAAACACCATATTCCCGGTTTGGCTTATGGCATCGTCATTGATGGCGAGTTGGCCCTTGCTGGCGGTATCGGGATTCAAAACGTAGCGAACCAGACGTCTGTGAACCCTGACAGCGTTTTTCGTATCGCCTCGATGTCCAAGAGCTTCACGGCGATGGCCATCGTCAAGCTGCGAGATGAGGGCAAACTGCGCTTGGACGAGGCTGTTGCGGAGTATGTTCCAGAACTCAGCAAACTGTCCTATCCTACCCGCGACTCCGCTCCAATCACGCTACGCCAGCTATTGACCATGACCGCAGGTTTTCCGCAGGACGATCCGTGGGCGGATCGCCAGCTTGATGTTGCACCGGACACGCTCTCGACGTGG
>JACMMD010000151.1 GCA_014379235.1 Anaerolineae bacterium | reverse complement strand
GGGTCTTCCGCGAGACCGACTTCCATTTGAGCGCGGGCCGCTCGCCGGGCCATCACTCCGCCCGCCGATGCTCCGGCGGCCCGTGCCGCGCTGCCGGATACCCGCCGCGCAGGGCCGCTAACCGCCCCGCGAGAACCGAACAGCAGCGCCAGCAGCGCAAACAGCGCGCCAAATACGACTCCAAGAGCGCGGCCTACAGCGCTGACGATTATATGAATGCCCGCGAGTGTGGTATCGCTGAACGCCAAACTGCTTTTGAGCAGCACGACACCCATGCGATCTGTCAAACGATATGCGCGTACTAACATGCCAGCCGTTTCCAGCTAATTGATCGGGTTGAAGTACAACAGATGAGAATTGTACTGTCAAAAGCGGGCTACAGCAATTACATTACGGTACTGGTCACAACCTCAAACCGACTATTCCGCCGTGAATATGGCAACTTCCATAGCAAAAATTGACGATAGAACGCTTCTGGTATACTTTTTATTACAATTCAAAGCTAAGGAGTCGAGTGGATGCCCCCCAAGCCCAACCGCGCAAAATTAATGTCGCTGGCTTTTATTTGCTTGTCATTGTTAACGGTTGTCCCGGTGAGCGCGCAGGAGACCTACACTGTGCAGCCCGGTGAAACGTTGTACCGGATTGCGCTGACTTATGGCGTGAGCGTCGAAGAACTGGCACAGGTCAACGGCATTGTAAATTCATGGCACATCGAAACAGGTCAAACGCTGGTCATCCCCGGCATGACTGCCGCTGCGCCTATTGAAATTCCGGTGGATGCACCAGCCGAGTTTGCCGACGAGAGCGCACCCGTTACCCCTGCTGAAACACCGACTTACCATACTGTTGCGCGTGGCGAAGGTCTAGGCACGATAGCCGAACAGTACGGCATGTCGATGGCAGCACTCGCGCAGTTGAACGGTATCACAAACGCAGACCTGATTTTCGCTGGACAACAATTGATCGTCGGAACCGCACCCGTCACCAGCGAAATACCTATCACCGAAGCCATTGAAAATCCGGTGGCAGTCGAGCCAGAATCGAGCATCCCCGCCGAAGCCATCACCACCCACGTCATTCTTCCCGGCGAACACTTGATGCAAATCGCCACGCAGTACAGTGTAAGCTGGCCGGCGCTGGCACAGGCCAACGGCATCACCAACCCCGATCAGGTATTCGCAGGACAGCAGTTGATAATCCCCGCGCCGACGAACGTCGATGACTTCGGCATCGTCGATCCCGCGTTGGCTCAGGTCGTACCCGCCGCGCCGCCGACACTGTTTGAGGGTAAGCAAATCGTCGTTGACCTCAGCGACTCGCGCATTTACGCCTACGAAAACGGGCAGTTGATGCGAAATGTTCTCGCTTCGACAGGGCTTCCCTACACGCCAACCGTTCAAGGCGATTACGAAGTCTACGTGAAATACGAAGCCCAAACCATGTCCGGGCCGGGCTATTACCTGCCGGATGTGCCTTGGGTGATGTACTTTTATTCAGGCTATGGGATTCATGGGACATACTGGCACAACAACTTCGGACAGCCGATGAGTCACGGTTGCGTCAATTTACCGACACCAGAGGCCGAATGGTTCTACAACTGGGCTGAGGTCGGTACGCCTGTTCACGTTCAATCGTAAACACAACAACAGATAGTGTAGGGGCGGTTCGCGAACCGCCCCTACAACATCAATTAAGCCCCTACTCCATCTAGCCCCAATTCCTTTGCACGATCTTGCATGGCTTTCAACACCAGCGGAATGTGAAACTCCCATAGATCGACGCCGAGAAGCGCACAGCCTTCTTCGACATCGCTGCGATCAACGCCCGCCGCGAACGCCTTATCTTTCCACTTCTTGCGAATGGACTTCACCTCGACATCACCGACGTTTTTACTCGGACGTACCAGCGCCGTCGCGGTAATCAAGCCCGTGAGTTCATCAACCGCATACAGCGCTTTGTCGCGCAGTGTGATGCGATCATCGGCGGCTAACGGCCCGTGGCTGAGGATGGTGCGGATACCTTCCTCATCCAAGCCGCGTTCGCGCAAAATGGGAGCCCCGTCCATCGGATGTTGTTCGAGCGTCGGGTGGATTTCCCAATCGAAATCATGCAGCAGCCCGATCAACCCCCAACTATCCGCGTCTTCACCGTAGTGTTCGGCGTAAGCGCGCATCGCAAATTCAACCGACAGCATGTGCTTCCTCAAACTGTCCGATTGCACAAATTCACAGACAATATCCCACGCCTGCTGACGTTCCATCATTCGTTCCTAATAGTGTGTAGCGAAAAGTGGAAACCCGCCGCGAACTCAGCGCCTAGCTGTTGCCGCGATCAAACGAGCGAATGCTGATGATTAACGGCTCACCGATGGGGATTTGCCCCGGTGAACGCAGTTCCCACGTACCGGAGCGCAGTCCGCCTTGAGGAGGCGTTCGACCCTCAAACAGCAGTATCACCTCAGCGCCGGGTTCAACCCGTTCGCGGATGATGATGAACGGGCCAGCGTCGAAGTCCTCACCCTGAATATAGGTCAGCGCGGTATTGGCTTCCCACGCGCACTGACTGATATTCCGCAGCGTGATCTCACGCTCGTAGTCGGTGTTAATCGGAAACACGCCGCCGTCTTCGCCATCTTCGGGGTTCTGCGCTACGACTTCGTAGTCATATTCACACGCCGCGATGGTAGCTGTCTGTTGACGCATGATGCGAGTCGCCGCCGCCAGCGTTTGCGTCCAATTGGGCGTCGATGTTTCCGAAGGTGTAGAAGTAGCGGTAGCTGTTGATGTGCGCGTTGGCGATGGTGTGCGTGTCGCTGTACGCGAAGGCGTCCACGACGGTGTATCGCTCGGTGTTGGCGTGTGCGTATCGGTTGGGGTACGGGTATCGCTCGGTGTCCGTGTAGGCCAATCTGTAGCCGTATCGGTTTCCGTTGGCGCGCTGGTTTCAGTCTCCGCAGGTTCTTCGGTTTCAGCCGCGAGGTTGACCGCCGCGCTGGTTTCAGCGGCTTCAGTCCGTGCGATGCGAGTTTGAGTCAGTAACCGTGATGGAATTGGTGTACGTGTGGGGCGTTCGGTTTCCGTTGGCGCTGGCGTGGTAGGTGTCGCGGTATCTGTTGGGGTATTGGTCTCGGTGAACGTCGCCGTTTCAGTCGGCGTATTGGTATCCGTTGGTGTCGAGGTCGGCGTATCGGTAGCTGTTGGAGTGGGCGTTGGGCTGGCGAGAAAGGCCAATGTCGGGAAAATGCCGCTGCTCATACCGACGAGATAGCCACCGATGACAATGATGCCAACCGTGATAAGACTAACCAGCCATGTCCAAATGGGAGTACGGTGGCTCGGCGGTGAAGCGCTGGCAAGATCAAGCCCGGCCACAATCGGCGTAGATTCGCCTTCTTTTTCGATCACTCGTGTATTGAGTGGCGATTCGACCTTCGGCGCTGTCGCCGCTGTTGCTCTCGCTCTTAGTTCCGCTTGAAATTCCGGTGAGGCAATGGGACGGGTATCGAGCGGGTCTCCGCGTGATACTTTTTCCAGATCGGTAATCAACTCAACCGCCGACTGATAACGATCATTCGGCTCTTTGGCCATCAACGTGGCGATGATGTGGTCAATCGTGCGTGGCAGCGACGGGTTCAGCACAAACGCCGATGGAATTGGCGAATGCAGATGTTTGAGGATAACAGCTAATGGTGTCTCGGCTTCGTAAGGCAGTTGTCCGGTGACAAGCTGGTAAAGGATGACACCGGACAACT
>JACMMD010000150.1 GCA_014379235.1 Anaerolineae bacterium | reverse complement strand
CTGAATGTCAACCGTTTTGCGCCCGGTGGAGACATCGCAATCGCAGCGCAGGCACAGGGTCGTTACTACAACTGTAACTGCAAGATGGATAAAGGCTGGTTCGAGAGTCAGGGGTACTACAACGACGCTACAGGTGAGCTGCAAGACGGTGTCTATTACTCAACTAGCACCGACGACGATGCGATTGAAATCAATATGAATGACGTGATTGGTGTGGGCGGTGGGCCAGCGCGAGTAACATTGATCGCCCCTAATGGCGGCATCAAGGTCAGCGGTGGCAATGTTTCAATGGAGCCGTACATTGGCCCGACGGGCGACATCTCTGCCGACGCTCCCGGAATCTTGTTGTTCAGTAATCGTCAGTATGCTGCTGCCAGCGACAGATGTTCCAAATTCAACATCAACTTTTCGGGCGGCGGCCATACTCTACGGGGCATCGTTTATGCACCCCGCGGCCTAATTGAACTGCCGGGTTCTAACAGCGTCTTTAATGGCGCGCTTTACGGGTACACATTGAATTTCAACGGTTCAAACGGTCAGTTTCTATGGGATGGGGGATTGTTCCCGTAACTGCGCTATCTACGTTAGCACACTTGAAGGCGAATAACGCTAAGGGTCGCATGTCACGCCAATGATGTGCGATAAAATTCCTTATCGGACATCAACTATCATCTATCCCTGATAGCGCATGTCCGATAAGGTGGGTGCGGACATGCTACTAGCCATGTCCGATAAGCCTTTTTAGCCTCAATTTGTATATCTGTGGCTCTCGCCCATCACGATAATTGAGAGTTATAGTTAGCGTCAGAGCGTTACAGTGCAGCTTAAGCGCGCTGTGATCGCGTGTTCGAGCAAAATTAAAAGGAGCACACGATGAAAAAGCGTTACCTTTTGTTGGCGCTGGCAGTTTGCCTCGCGCTGATGAGTGTCAGTATCGCAACGGCGCAGGATGACGTTACGCTGGTTGTGTGGGACATTTATCCAACATCACCGCAGTCGGACGTAATCGACCAACTGAACGCCGAATTTGAAGAGGCTCATCCCGGCGTCACCATCGAGCGCACGGCCTATACCTTCGAAGACCTCAAGACAGTTATCACGCTGGGTATGACCACGCCCGACGGCCCCGATGTGAGCATGGTCAATCAGGGTTACCCGGACATGGGTGCATTGGTCACGGCGGGCGCGCTGCTGCCGCTGGACAACATTGCCGACGAATACGGCTGGAACACGCGTTGGGCAGAGGGTTTGCTGGCACGCAACAGCTTCACCGAAGACGGCGCACAGATGGGTGAGGGCAACCTGTACGGCATCTCCACAACTGCGGAGATCGGTGGTGTTTTCTATAATAGGGCCATGTTCGAGGAGCGCGGCTTAGAAGTGCCGACGACGTGGGAAGAATTCCAGACCATCCTCGACACGTTTGCTGGTGAAGGCATCCGCCCAATTGCCATAGGGCCGCTGGCTGGCAGCCATTCGCTGCACGCTTATTTCACCATCGAACACGCGATGACCGACCTCGACTATCTCAACAGCTTTGTGTATCGCGGAGAAGGTGCGACCTTCGATACACCGGAAAACCTCGAAGCGGCGCGCGTACTGCAAGAGTGGGCGCAAAACTACTTCCCCGAAGATTTCACGGGCTTAGAGCGTGAAGTCGCCCGTTCGCTGTTCCTTGATGGCGAATTCCCGATGATGATCGACGGCAGTTGGTACGGCGCGGACATCACCGCCGCAGGGCTGGGCGAGGAAATAGGCTTCTTCCTGATGCCCAGCGCTACCGAAGGCGAAACCCCGCTGGCTTTTGGCGGCTGGTCGCTGGCGTGGGCCATCCGAACCACCACTGAAAATCCTGAACTGGCGGCGGACTACATCGACTGGCAAACAGGC
Organism: Anaerolineae bacterium; assembly: GCA_014379235.1. GTDB lineage: Bacteria > Chloroflexota > Anaerolineae > Aggregatilineales > Phototrophicaceae > JACMMD01. The sequence goes on along the minus strand of JACMMD010000150.1, from coordinate 1,394 downwards.
GAACGTGCGGCGGAACTATGGGCCGCGACGGGCGACGTTCCGGCGGTGGGGCTGGAAGATCGTTCACTGACAGTTTCGGCCATCCAGAACGACATCATCGACGCATGGGAAGCGGCCAACGCCAGTGACGGCGTAGGTCACTTTCTCGATTGGGCCTCGCCGACGATCTACAACACGATGGTCGAAAACCTTGAACTGCTGATGGCGGAGCAGATCACGCCGGAAGAATTCGTCGCCGACGTGCAGGCAGACTACGCCAGCTACGAAGGGTAGGGTGGTTGTCAGTAGTGAGTGTAGGGGCAAGGCATGCCTTGCCCTTATATTGCACGGGAGATGTGAAGGCCACGCATGCGTCGTCCCTACAACGTGGCTTTGCTAGATGAAAGAGGTCTCGTGGACATCCCCGCACGCAGCGCGCCAAACGCCTCGTTTTTCACCCGCCTGCGCGGACGCCTCAAACCGGAATTGCTGCAACTCAAGCCCTACGAAAAGTCGTGGACGGGTTATCTATACCTCGCGCCGGGGCTGCTGATCTACGTCATTTTCATCTTCATCCCGATATTGAACACCTTTCGCCTGAGCTTCTACGATTGGACGGGCTTCACCGAACCCGTATTCAACGGCATCGAAAACTACATCGAACTCTTTAATAATGAAGACTTCTGGGGCGCGCTGCGGAATAACTTCTTTTTCGTCATCTTCTTCACCATCATTCCGATTTTAATCGGGCTGTTCATCACCAGCTTATTGACGCGCACCAAAATTCGCGGGCTGACGTTTTACCGCGTAGGCTTGTTCATCCCGCAGGTGATGAGTACCGTCGCCGTCGGTATCATCTGGCGCTGGATGCTGAACCCTCGCGCCGGCCCGATCAACGTGTTCTTGCGCGGCATCGGCTTGGATGAACTGGCGCGGCCATGGCTCGGTGATTTTACGTGGGCCCCGTATGCAGTCGGGGGAATCGGCGCGTGGGTGGGCTACGGCTTCACGATGGTGCTGTTCATCGCCGGCATTCAGAGCATCAACACCGAGCTTTACGACGTGGCGCGGGTGTTCGGCGCGAATCCGCTGCAAGAGTTCTGGTACGTCACGCTGCCGGGACTGCGGCGGCAGATCGTGGTCGCGTTCGTGATTCGCTTCATCGCGGCGCTGCGCGTGTTCGACCTTGTATACGTGACGACCAGCGGCGGGCCGGGCGGCATCACGCGGGTGGTCAGCTTCGACCTGTGGCAGCAGGCGTTTCAGGTCAATCGAGCAGGTTACGCGGCATCCATGGCCGTCATGCTGACGCTGATTATCCTGCTGGTGTCGTTTATCACGCTGCGGATTCAAGCGCGCTATAACTACGACGAATAGATTCTATTTGTAGGGGCACAGCGCGCTGTGCCCCTACG
>JACMMD010000149.1 GCA_014379235.1 Anaerolineae bacterium | reverse complement strand
CTGAAAGCGCAGAAGGGTATCATTTACATCGACGAAATCGATAAGATTGCACGCAAGTCGAACGACAACCCCTCAATCACCCGTGACGTATCGGGCGAGGGCGTTCAACAGGCGCTGCTGAAAATCGTCGAGGGGACGCTGGCCAATGTGCCGCCGCAGGGTGGGCGCAAGCATCCTCATCAGGAATTCCTGCAAATCGACACGACGCAAATCCTGTTCATCTGCGGCGGGACGTTCGACTCGATTGAGGACACCATTGCCAAGCGCGTAGGCGCGAAGGGGCGCATCGGCTTTCAAGCGGAAGGCAAGCGCACCGACAAAACCAAGACTACGCTGCTGCGGCAAGTAGGGCCGGAAGACCTTGTGTCGTTTGGCTTGCTGCCGGAGTTCATCGGGCGTTTGCCGGTGATCGCCAGTGTAGACCCGCTTGACCGTGACGCGCTGATGCGTATCTTGATGGAGCCGAAAAACGCACTCGTCAAGCAGTATCAACATCTGCTGAACCTCGATGATGTTCAGTTGGTGTTTGAAGACTCTGCGCTTGGTGCTTCGGCGGACATCGCCTTGAAGCGTGAGACGGGTGCGCGTGGTTTGCGGGCTATCATTGAAAGCTGCTTGCTGGATGTAATGTTCGAAATCCCGGGCCGCGAGGATATTCGGCGCGTGGTGATCGACGCCGATGTGATTAACGGCGTTGCTCGCCCACATATCTACAGCGCGAACGAAACCGAAATGCAGTGGAGCGAAGACGGCACTTTGAAGCCAGCCGCCTAGTTTCAACGAACGCTTGCAGCTTATCAAAACGACCTATCAGCCGATGGGTCGTTTTGTTTTGATGGAGCATCTAGTTTACGAAGGACGGCAAACAGCCATCAGGATTTTCTGAAAAGAACTGGATTAATTCCTCGATACTCATGTCCGTGAAATATCCCATGAACGTATTGGATTCATAATCTGCAAAACCCTCATACGAACGAATATATTCCGGGTTATCAGGTTCCGAGAGCGTCATGCGAATAATTTGGGTTTGTTCTAGGCTAAAGCAAGGTTTTACGATGTTAGTTTCCTCATCGTAGAAATCGAATACATAATAGATATACACACCCTCTGTTGGATAATATACGTGTAGTCGGAAGTCAGCGTCTGTAGAAAGTGGCCCAAGAAAGATTTCCGGCGAGGCTTCCATGTGCGTTAGGACGTAGCGAAAGCTAACGCGATCTAGCTCCTGCGGCAGCCATAGATATGGATGGCTAAAATGTATATACGTAGTATAGAGTACATTGCCTTCTGGGTTAAAGCGTAGCCCAAATGTACTTCGCATCAAAATTTCGCTGCTAACGAAACGCAGAGTGAAAACAAGTCCCTCGTCAATATATTGCTCCAAAGTGAACTTAGGCTCCATTGCTGACTGCCATAGATGCCAACTTCTATCAAAATTCGTTTCTTGCAGAAAAGCAGTAATTTCCGCTAGCGTTGTATCGCCGGGGCGTAAACCCCACCAGCATGGAAGTGAGCAGTCATCGGTTGAAGTCATAAATGCGGAAAATGTCGGAAGCAAGTCCAAATCCATATCTGGATTAGGAGCGGGAGTAGCCGACACATAAATAACCGTTGATGTCGGCGTAGGATCATCCCGCGGGCCAAGACGTAGATACGAACATGACCAAGCGGAACATACGATTATGACGATTAGCAAAACAACTTTAAACTTCATGAAGACTTAGTACGTCAGGGGCAGCATGACGACTTCGGCGTATTTGCCCGCTTCCTGCTTGAAGTTCTGAGCATCAACCGTTGATGCGCCTTCCGTGCCAGGCCCCCAATTGCTCGGAATGACCCAACGGGGGCGCATCTTCTTGACGACTTCCACCGCTTCTTCAACCGTCAGCGTACCATGACCGTCAATGGGAAGGATGGCGATGTCGGGATGGATGCGTTCCATCTCTGGAATCGCCTGTGTGTCGCCGGCGTAGTAGATGTCGAAGTAGTTCAACGAGATGACAAAGCCGAGTCCGCCGCTGCTTTGCGGATGTGCCAGATCGTTCGGCGAATAAGCCGGAACTGCTTTTATCGAGGCACGGTCAACTGAGAGGCTTTGCCATGGACGCAGAATATCGCAGTGTTCGATTTCGGCAGCAACGTGTTCATTGCTGATGACTCGCGTTTCCGGCCCGCGCAGCTTGGTTACGTCGGCAGGGGAGTAATGGTCATAGTGGTCGTGGCTGACGAGTATGACGTCCGCAAAAAACGTGTTGCGCGCCACGCGCCAGGGATTAATGTAGATAATGGGCGGGCCTTGGATGACGAAACTGCCATGCCCCAGCCATTGGATTCGTTCAAGCATGAATGTGCTTCAACCTTTTGCTTTGCTGCTCGTCCGTGTGTTGCTGCCCAGAGATTGACACTGGCGGTAAAGGCGCTGCCGTCTCAACCTCGAACACCTATCTAGTGTACACCGCAGTGATTAGCGATGGGATAAACGTCGCCGAATATTGCGTAATGGTTAAGGGTTTGTGTGGTAAGGGTTGATTCGCAGCACAATCGTAACCCTTAAAGAAATTGGCGACACAAAGATTTGCGTATCGTGTTATGATATTCACGTTATTGATGAGTCGAAGCAGTTATACACTCAGTTCTTAAGGAATCTGACTCATGTCCGATCAACCCGCACCGAATGTACAACGTTTGCAACAGTTAAAGAGTTTGGGCGCACAGCGTCCGCCAAGCGGCCCAGAGCCGGAAACCGCGCTGTGGTCGCCGCCGCCGCTGGTTCAGCTTGAAGATACCGGGCTGAACTTACTCAACGTGGCGGATTTGGTTTTGAAAGTGCTTTATTTTGGCGGCTATATGGCTGGCCACGCGATCAGCGATATTGTTAAACTGCCGTTTACGGGCATCGTTGAACACGTAATGGAGTTCTTGAAGCGCGAGAAATTTGTCGAAGTTCGCGGCTCAGGCGGCTTCGGTGAGGCATCGTTCCAATACCTGATTTCGACCAAGGGGGCGGAAAAGGCGCGTGAAGCTCTGGAACGTTCACAGTACGCGGGGCCCGCGCCCGTCGTACTTGAACAGTATATCTACGCCATGCGCGAGCAAAATCGTAAGCGCCTCGTCGTTCACGAAGAAGAACTCAAGATGGTCACTAAAGACCTCGTGATCTCTGATGAAATGTTGGGACGCATCGGCCCGGCGATCAACTCAGGACGTTCGATCTTCCTGTATGGCCCTCCCGGCAACGGTAAGACCACCATCTCCGAGAAGATAGGGCGCATGATCCTCGGTGACGATATGTGGATTCCCTACGCGCTGGACATCGACGGCCAGATCGTGCGCGTGTTTGATAACGTGAACCACGAACTCAGCAGCGGCGCGGCTCAAATCAAGCTCGGCACAGGCCAAGTGTCTGACCCGCGTTGGGTACGCATCCAGCGTCCGATGATTATGGTCGGCGGCGAACTCACGCTGGCGGGTCTTGACCTCGTTTACGACGACATCAACAAATACTACGAAGCGCCGTTTCAAGTGAAGTCCAACGGCGGTATGTTCCTGATCGACGACTTTGGTCGCCAGCAGGTTCGCCCGCGTGACTTGCTCAATCGCTGGATTGTGCCGCTCGAAAAGGGCGTAGACTTTCTCACACTGGCCACCGGACGTAAGATTGAGATGCCGTTCTACGTGCTGATCGTATTCTCGACCAACCTCGACCCGCGTGACCTTGTTGACGAGGCGTTCCTGCGCCGTATTCGTCACAAAATCGAAGTGGGCGACCCGACCTACGAACAGTTCCGCAACATCTTCCAGCGTGTCTGTGAAGCCAAGCGTATCAAGTATGACGAACAAGCGCTGGCGTACCTGCTCAAAGAGTGGTACATCAACCATGATCGGTCACTGCGCGCTGTGCATCCCCGCGACTTGCTGACGCAGCTTGTGGATATTGCTACCTATCTCAATAAGCCACCGACGCTGACCAAAGACCTGCTAGATCGTGCGGCAGCATCCTATTTCGTTGACATTTAGGCGGGCGGGGGATTTCAGCCTGCATGGTCAAAGCTGCGCCTGCGCTGTGACATACCATAGCAGACGTGACCGTGTTGTTTACTAATGAGCAAAGTACTCAGTGGCACCGCTGTTCCACGACATTTCGTCTTTGTGCTGGAAGATGGCACATTTGTTGTTCAATGGGACGAAACGCGGATACAGGAGTTACTGACTGGCAATTACAAATACTTCGATGAGCAAGATTTCGGTCACCAGATCAATGACTATGAGTTAAACCAGCTCAAAGCGGCGGGTCGGGTCGAAGCGTACAATCGAAACTATGTATGGCTTTTCGCTTTGCCAGAGCGCCAGCGTTTTACCAACGTCAAAACGCAGGAGCGCACCAGCAACCGCGTCCGTTCGTATTACATCAATACAACACTGCCAACCGATGATCTGCCAGTAGTCGAATCGACACTGGCAGAAATTGGTTTGTCTGATGAATTCACCGCGTATGGTAAAGGCAATCTCATCGCGGTGATGGGCAAAGAGCATATCCCTTTTTCGCAGTTACGTGATGCAGAAAACGCCCAAAAGAAACTGCTGACCCGCGCACCGGAATTGTTCCAACATTCCGCAGTGGCATTTATCGAGATCACGCGCCTCGAAGCTGAAGCCGCGCCTGCCAGCGAGAGCGTGTTGGAAATCTCCGATCTGGCTGCGCTTATCGCCAGCCAAACCGATACATCGGTCACGAAAGATAAACGGGTGGTGTTGGTAGGACTCAATGAGCCGGAACACACCCAGATTCACACACTGCTAAGAGACATGAAGCTCGACATCCGCAAAGCAGCATCGGCGGCTGATGCGATCAAGCTGCTTGAGGACTGCGATCCAAATATGCTGGTGATGGATTTACAGCTTTCCGATATGCACGGCTGGGAAATGCTTGGCAAGATCAAAGAGGTCGACTTTCTGCGGGGGCTGCCTGTGGTCGTGATCGCACCCAGCAGCGCGACTACCAACGATCAGGCGTTCGCGCTTACTGTCGCTAAGGTCGATGTTTACCTGACGATGCCCGTGAGCATGGCGCGACTTCGCCAGAGCCTGTGGATGACGCTCAAAGTTCACCACGCTGAGACACAGGGCGAGAGTTCCGGCGACACGCTCGACGAGACATTGGAAGCACCGCCGAATGAAACGCCACGCACTCCTCAAGACGATTTACACGATGAACCCCACAGCGATGAGCAAGACACCTTCAACACCGAAACGGCTTAACTAATTCTGACAATCTATATGACCGTTGCGCTTTGCTCATTCGATTGGTAAAGTCAAATCACTAGACGAGTGATAGAAGTCACAGGTCATTTGCGATGATGCCGGTAGTGGTGGCGCTGATGGTGGTTCTGGTAGCTATCGTCCTGATGCTTTCTTTAAGTGGCAAAGGACAGGTGCCTTGGTCGAATAAACTGCGTCGCGTGAATGCCGGAGTGGCTCTTAAGGCGGAGTGGATGGCTCCTGACGACGTTTTACAACAAGTGAGTTCAGATTATACGTCGGCGATTCGCTGGCTTCAGGAAAGCGCGATGCTGAGTTGGTCACAGCAGGTGGCTGGCGCGGCGGTGTATCTGACCGGAGATGCCTTAAAACGACAGCAAAAACTGTTGGCACAGTATCGCCGCAGTCGTGCGCCATACTGCCTCGGCGTTCTGCGCTGCGATCACCAAATTGAAGTGCGCCTATTTTCAGAAGATGGCGAACGCTGTTTGGTGGTGGACTGCCAGTCACAGCGGCGTATGGCGACTTACGATCATCAATCGCAGCGACGCCTGCATACGCAGGATTTGGGCGACGGCGCGGTGGTTTACCAGATGCTTTACGACACGGATGCGAAGCGCTGGAAGATCGAGAAGTTCATTCAAGAACTGCCATTGGGTTGGACGCACCACAAAACGTCGCGCCGTATTCAACTGCTTTCGGTGCTGCCAACGGTTGTTGGACGCGATAATTGATCCTCTTTGTGCCGATAGTCATCGGCACACAACCCGTCGAGACTAGCTGACAATGATATTTGTGACAGGTGGAAGCGGCTTTCTGGGCCATCATCTTGTGCCGATGTTGTGCCGCGCTGGTCATTCGGTGCGTGTGCTGACACGCCACCCCGAAGCAAACACATGGCTGCGACGTTTTCCGCATGTCGAAGTAATTCGCGGTGACGTGCGCGATCAACAAGCATTGACCAGCGCTATGCAGGGTTGCAAGTACCTCATCCATGCGGGCGGCATGTTTCGCTTCTGGGGCAGTGCTGAGGAGTTCCAAGCGACCAACACACAGGGCGCGGAGAGCGTTTTCGCGGCGGCATTAGTGGCGGGGGTGGAGCGCATCGTCCACGTTTCAACGATTGCCGTAATCGGCCAGCCTAAACCGGATGAGCTGATTGACGAATGTACTCCGGCCAAACCCGCTGACCCGTATCAACAAAGTAAGCTGAACGCCGAGGCTGTGGCCATGCGTTATCAGAGCGATCATGGCTTGCCAATTGTGATACTGCGTCCCGGCGCATATTATGGCCCGTTTGGGGAGTACGCTTTCAACCGGCTGTTTTTCAAAGACCCGATGCGCGGCATCATCATGCAGGTTGATGGCGGGCGCAATATGATTTTTCCGGTGTACATTGGCGACGCGGCGCAAGCGGCACTTTTGGCTCTGGAACATGGACACGCTGGCGAAGTTTATAACGTGTGCGGCGAGTCGATTTCGCACAAAGAAGCGTTTGACATCATCTGCGAAGAGGCGCATTTGCGTTGGCCGCGAATGCCGATTCCCGGCTGGTTGGGGATTGCGACGGCGCGGGCGATGACTGCGCTCTCGAATGTGACACGGCGAGAACCATTCTGGCCCATCAATCTGCGTTCCTACGTGTATAATAGCTGGCGCGTCTCTAGCGAAAAGGCGCGGCGTGAACTTAGTTTTGCGCCGATAGACTTCCGCGAAGGTGCGCGCCGGACGATTGCGTGGTATCGCGCTGGCAGGCCACAAGTATGGCCGGAAGCAGATTGTTCGGATACGGAAGCATAAGCAGCAGTGTAGGTACAAACCTACGTGTTTGACTGTAGTAAATGATGTGAGAGTACGATGCTTGATGAAGTAAAAATCTACGTCCGCAGCGGCGATGGCGGCGACGGTATGATGACATTTCGCCGCGAGAAGTATGTGCCACGCGGCGGCCCGTCTGGCGGCGACGGCGGGCATGGCGGCAGCGTCATTCTGCAAGTGAACCCAAAATTGACCACGCTTGCCCGTTTTGAAAAGGGCATTCACTTCAAGGCGAATTCGGGTGAACGGGGTGGCTCCAGCCGCAAAACGGGGGCAAGCTCCGACGATCTAGTCGTTGAAGTGCCGCCGGGAACAGTGGTTCGTGATGCTGAAACAGACGCACCTATCGCTGACCTTGTGCGCCCCGATGATCGTATCGTGATCTTGAAAGGTGGACGTGGTGGGCGTGGCAATGCGCGCTTCGCTACGGCTGCTAATCAAGCGCCGCGTGTCGCTGAAAAAGGCGAACCCGGACATGAGCGCTGGCTGAAACTGGAACTCAAACTGATCGCGGATGTGGGCCTCGTGGGTGTGCCGAACGCAGGCAAATCAACGCTGCTGTCGGTGCTGACCAATGCCAAGCCCAAGATCGCGGATTACCCGTTTACGACGCTTGAACCCAATCTCGGTGTGATGATCTACGATGACCGCGATCTGGTTGTGGCCGATATCCCCGGCTTGATCGAGGGCGCACATATGGGCGTTGGCCTTGGTCATGCGTTTTTGCGCCATATTCAGCGGACGCGGCTGCTGGTTCATTTGCTCGATGGCGCAAGCGCAGAGCCATTAGCCGATTACAGCCAGATCAATACGGAACTGGCGCTCTATGACGAGCGTCTGGGCGAGAGAACGCAAATTGTGGTGTTCACCAAAATGGACTTACCAGAGGCGCAAGAGCGTTGGCCGCAAGTTGAGAAGGCTTTAAAGGCGCGCGGCGTTCGCCCGATGGCCATTTCGGCGGCCACGCAGGAAAACGTGCGCGACCTGACGCAGCGCATCTTCCGCACGATGGACTCCATGCCAGAGCGTTTCGAAGTTGAAGCGGTCACGATACCCGTTTACGAACTGCCAGAAGACGAGTTCGCTTTCACGGTGACCAAAGAAGGCGATGGTGTGTACCGCGTCACTGGCAAGCGTATCGAGCGGGCGGCGGCGATGACCTATTGGGATTACGATCAGGCCGTGATGCGCTTCCAGAATATTCTGGAAACGCTCGGCATTTCCGCCGCTTTGACGCAGGCTGGCGTTGAAGTGGGCGATACGGTATACATCGGTGAATATGAACTGGAATGGTCGGATTAGGCGGCGTAACCCTCCATGCAGCGAATCGGCATCCTTGGCGGCACGTTTGACCCTCCCCACTTGGGGCATTTGATTCTCGCGGAATATGCGATAGAAGCGTTCGCGCTGTCGCATTTGTTGTTCGTGCCTGCGGCAGACCCACCGCATAAAATGAATCAAGAGATCATCTCGATTGAGCATCGTCTCAAAATGCTGGAACTGGCGGTACACAGTAACGCCAATTTCAGCATCTCGCGGGTAGACGTAGACCGCCCCGGTCCGCATTACACTGTCAGTATGGTGCAGATCATCCAGTCGCAGTATCCCGAAGCGGAGCTTTACTTCGTCATGGGCGGCGATTCGTTCGCAGACCTGCCGAACTGGGATCGCCCACAGCAGTTGATGCAGTTAGCCAAATTGGCCATCATGCGCCGCCCGCCGGAGAACATCTATCCGTCGATGCACGAAACCGTACTGCCGGGGCTGGCCGAACGCGCCGTCATCATCAACGCGCCGCTGCTGGAAATTTCGTCAACCGAAATCGTGAACCGCTTGCAATATGGCATGAGTGTGCGCTATCTCGTGCCGCAGGCGGTCTTAGCGTATATCACAGCGCATGAGATCTATAAACATGACAACTCACGATCAGCAACCCCAACTGCAAGTAAAACCTCAACGCCGGACGTTTAATCCGTTCTCTGCCTTTCCACTGTTTTCTCTGCTCACATTGATCGGTCTGCTGCAACTCGGCGGGGTTTTTGCCGGACAGCCGACGCTGCTCTACGCGCAGTCAATCGCGCCGACGCTCGTGCCGCCGACGCTCGTACCCGCGCCTGACGCAGGTGTGACGGATGCGCTGCTGTCAGAGTCGGGGCTGGCGCGGATTCAAAGTGAGGGCAAGGTGCGTATAGGCATACTCTACAACGCGCCGCCGTTTGGCGAGTTGAACATTCGCGGCGATGTGACAGGCTTCGACGCGGACCTTGCGCGCAGCATCGCGGAAGCGTGGGCCGTCGAGGTTGAATTGGAGCAGGTCACGCGGCAAACGGCGATTGACATGCTGCGTGCTGGCGCGGTGGATTTGCTGATCGCCGGGCAGGTGCATCACCGTGAACTCGACGCAGTAGTAGAGTTCAGCCAGACCTATTACTACGATAATCAGTCGATGCTGGTTCGTAACGATGACGGGGCGAGTATATTGGCCCATATGGCTGATCGTAACATTGGCGTAGTGCTTGGTCGGCGCAGCGAGGCAGCGGTGGAAGCGTGGCGTCAGCGCTCCGGTATCAACATCAACGTGCGAACGTATCTCACCATCGATCAGGCGTTTTCAGCGCTGCTTGCCAGCGAGATTGATGGCTTGGTAGACAGTCAAGTGACGCTGAATCGCTTAAGTGTGGCACAGCCGGGATTGGCCAAGTTCGTTGAGGAACCCGTCGCCCCCGAACCATATGCAATTGCGGTGCGGCGGCAGGATGTGAACCTGCGTAATCTCGTCAACCGGACGCTGCAATACCTCGCTGAAAATGGTCGCATGGAAGAAATCTATGGGGCGAACTTCCCGAACCTGCAATATCCCGAAGACGCAATCACGGTATGGGATGGGCTAGGCGATGAAGCGCCGCAGCCAGCGCAGTTTTCGACCAGCGTTCCGTATCCCACGCAGCCCGTAACGCCGCGTTTGCAGAGCGGCCAACCTGTGCGTGTGGCTGGCTTGAACGATCTGCCCGAAGACGCGACGGAAAGCCAGCGCTTGTTCGACACGGTGCAGCGTCAGGTGATGGAAGCGGTGGCGGCGCGCTGGCGCGTTCCGGTGGAGTTCATCCCTAACAGCGCCGACAATGCGATTGATCTTGTCGCCAATGGTCAGGCGGATCTGGCGCTCG
>JACMMD010000148.1 GCA_014379235.1 Anaerolineae bacterium | reverse complement strand
CTCACAGGGTCTTGAAGGCAATGCCCAGACACTTGTCTCCGTGAATGCGCCCGCGGTTGCACCTCAGGTCAGCATCAGCGCCAACCCGCCATCGGGTGAGGCTCCGTTGCCCGTTCAGTTCAACTCGCAGATCATCTCCGGTGATGCAGCCTCCTATGCGTGGGACTTCGGCGATGGCGGCACCAGCAGCGATCCCAATCCCCAGTACGTCTACAACACCCCCGGCGACTACAACGTCACCCTCACAGTTGTTAGCGCACAGGGGCAGCAAGGCAGCGCACAGACGACTGTCTCGGTAAGCGCACCTGCGGATATACCGCTGCCACCCGGCATTGTCGATACGACACCTGCGCTGCCGAACCTCGGCCCGATTCAAAACCGTCTGCGTGGTATCTACGATGCAGGTCAGGGTCTCGGCAACCGAGCGTCGGCTTTCACCTTCGTGGGTGATGAGCAGTATCTAACCGTATTTGCCGACCCGAACAACTATCAGTTTGAAGGCAACGCATCACTCCAAGAAGCTGTTGACTGGTTCTCTCTTGCACCCCTATCGGACGGCACGAGCTTCCAGCATGACAGTGACGCGATTGATGGCGATTGGCAAGCTGATGACCTGCTCGACCCCAACGATGCAGGTGGTGATTGCAGCGATGGCGAAACGCCTATCGCTTGTGAACTCCGGCTCACGCAGCCGAGTGTGGTCTTCATCGTGATCGGTTACAACGACATCGACGATGGCACAGACCCTGCTGAGTTCACGACATACCTACAGCAAATCGTGGATACCGCCGTCAACAGCGGCGTAATCCCGGTGCTGATGACTGTTCAGCCACGGCCCGATGCAGAAGAGCAAACACGACTGATTAACGAGACCATCATCAACGTGGCCAACGCTAATCAGGTGCCCGTGTACAATCTCTGGCGCGCCATCAGTGATCTACCCGATCCCACCATGTCTACATCGCCCGGTGGGCCGGGCGACCTAACATCAGGCGCGATTGCCAACTACGGTGTCAATCTGCGTAACTTCCACACGCTGACCATACTGGATATGCTGCACGACACCATCTTCCCCGACGCAGCACCGCCAGCCTAGACAGCTTAAGAAGCACACAAAGCCCCACTCCGAACAGTTCGGAGTGGGGCTTTGCTTTTCTTAAATAAAATGTGCTAGGATTTGAGCCATGCTAAAACGAATCTTACTCATCATTTTCACCTGTTTCGCCTTTACTGCCTGCCAACCGGAGCAGCCCGAAACCTCGATTCTGGTAGCGCTGGTAGTCGATGGCCGTGAACTCACCTTTGAGTACACAGTTCCGGTTACCGTTGGCGAATTTCTACGTGATGCCGAGATCGAACTGGGCGATCAGGATGATGTGAATCCGCCTGTCTTCACGCAAATTGGTGACGGTATGCGCGTCACCGTCGTGCGCGTGGCCGAGCAGGTAAACTGTGAGCAAAACGAGATTCCCTACCGCCGCCGCACCATCCCGAACGAAGTTTTATCTCCCGGTGAAGAACAGCTTGGGCAATCAGGGCAGAACGGTGTCGAAGAAGTTTGCTCTCGTGTTCAAATCCGCGACGGTGCTGCGGGTGAAGCGGTAGAAATCAGCCGCACGATCATCACCGCGCCACAGGAAGAAGTGGTCTACGTCGGCCCAACGGGTGAGCTTGACCCTGTTCCGGTCACGGGGACATTGGCCTACATCAGCAATCGCAATGCGTGGGTTATGCGCGGCAGCAGCACCACCAAACGCCCGCTGACGACCACCAGCGATCTCGATGCCCGTGTGTTTAATCTGTCCGAAAACGGGCAAAAGCTCCTGTTCACCCGTGAAACCGCCGCCAGTGAGCGCGATACGTTCTTCAATCAACTCTGGCTGATTACCAACACCGCCGAAGACCGTGAACCGCTGCAACTGATCCCCGCTGATATTCTCTATGCGGATTGGGTTCCGGCTCAAGACAACGTAATTAGCTATTCAACAGGTGAAGCCCGCGATGCTGCTCCGGGTTGGAACGCCTTAAACGATCTGTGGTTGATGCGCCTTGACCCCATTTCCGGCGAAGCACTGGACGTTCAACAGTTGGTTGAGCCTTCGGCAGGCGGCCTTTATGGCTGGTGGGGTACACAATATGAATGGTCGCCTAACGGCACGATGTTGGCGTGGATTCGCGCCGATTCAATCGGACTTGTGAATATGGAAACAGGTGAGTTCGACCCACTCTTGAACTATCCTGTTTTCCGCACATTTGGCGATTGGTCATGGCGCGCAACGCTGTCATGGTCGCCAGATAACAGCCTGATCGCAACAACGGTACATGGAGCACCCGTCGGCAGCGAACCGCCCGAAACCAGCCCCGCTTTCAATATCGCCATTACCGATACCACTGGCAGCTTTCAGGCCGATATAGTGGACGGCGCTGGCATTTGGGCTGCACCGCAGTATTCGCCGCCAGCGTCCGCAACCAGCGAATTCCCTGTGGGTTATCTGGCATACCTTCGAGCCCGCGAACCGTACAATAGCATCAACGGCGAATATGACCTTGTGGCGGCTGATCGGGACGGCAGCAATTCTCGCACAATCTTCCCGGAAGAAGGCCAGCCCGGAATACAAGCACAGGAATTTGTGTGGAGTCCTGATGGCCAGCAGATTGCTTTCATCTATCAGGGCAATCTGTGGATTATCGACGTTGGCTCTGAAGTCGCGCATCAACTGACGCTTGATGGGGGCGCATCCCGTCCCGTCTGGACACAATGACCCGTCGATTCGTATTGCTGGTGTTTGCGCTGGCCGCGCTGTTGGGTAGTGCGGTTGCAGTGTGGGCGACAGTTCAAGAGCGTGATGAAAACCTGCGCGGCTATGTTGACGCGTCTCAAAATGGCGACTTGCCGTTTCGTGTTCCTAGACTTGGTGTCAATGCTGAACTGACCCAATATCCCCTCGTCGAGCTTGAGCAACAGCTAGACCTCATGGAGACCGCCCATATTCATTGGGTGCGCCAGTTCGTTCGT
>JACMMD010000147.1 GCA_014379235.1 Anaerolineae bacterium | reverse complement strand
TTTCAGCGCTTCGGAAGGCTGAAAGAATACGTCACCGATGCCGAGCCACAGCGCGGGCGCTCCAGCTTGGCCCGATGGATTTCGTCCTAGCAGAATCGTGCTGACCAGCAGCACCAAGCCTAAGACTAGCAGAATGTAACGATAGGTTCGCAGCCAACGAAGCGCATGAGGCAGCGATGCGACGGTCAGCAGCGCCACGACAGAAATCAGCAGCCATATGATTTGACAGTCTGCGAAGATCGGCGCGAGGCGGTCAATCAGCACCAGCCCCCAACCGCTCATAAACATCGTGAGCGGGAACAGCAGCGGGTCACGGTGAGGCAGGGTGCGATCAAGCACCTGACTGCCAACGAACGCACACAGCATCCACAGGCCGAGTGGCAGCCAGTCGATCACGCTAAAGCCCGTGCGCGCCAGTGACAGACTCCAAAAGTTGACGACGAGAAAGGCCGCGCCAATGATCAGAAGCCAGCGCTCGATCCGTCGGGCACGAGCATCAGGGGCACTGACGGCTCTTCGATGTTCCTCGCCGGATAGGGTGAGGCGGATTTGCACGCTCAACGATCAGCCGCTTTCACTAAACTAGGTCGCTGTCGACAACAAACGGCCAACGATGTGCCGCAGTCGTTCGAGGACTTCGGGCGAACGAACGCTGCTATCGGTCATGATTGCACTGGTAAGGGCGGTGTGGGCAGCATAGTCGGCATGTTCGTCGATGCGTTCGACGGCGGCAGCGACGGCCTGCTGCGCGAGTTCAAGATTTTGGTGGAAGGTTTGCATGACCATATCGACGGTCACGGCTTCTTCGTGCCAAACGTCATAATCGGTGATGTGAGCCATCGTCGCGTAGGCGATTTCGGCCTCGCGGGCAAGGAAGGCTTCAGGGCAGGTGGTCATGCCGATGATGCTGCATCCCCACTGCTGATAAATGCGGCTCTCGCCTCTGGTGCTGAAACGCGGCCCTTCGATGATGATAAATGTCCCGCCGTTGTGAGCTGTGCCGCCCGCGCTTTGCACAGCCGCGTAAAGCACACCGCTGAGTTCAGGGCTAAACGGGTCTGCGACACCGATATGTCCCACCAAACCCGTATCAAAGAAACTGCGCCCACCGCGTTCTGCTTTAGTGTGGTCGAAAAGCTGATCGGGAATGACGATATGGCCGGGAGCATAATCCTCGCGCAGTGAGCCGCAGGCGTTGACGGCGACAATGAAGCGCACACCCAGCGATTTCAACGCCCAGATGTTCGCTCGATAGGGAACGGTGCTGGGCGTGAAAACATGGCCCTTGCCGTGACGCGGCAGAAAGGCGACACGCTTGCCGCGCAGCGTACCGATTACGATGTCGGCGCTAGTGGGGCCATAGGGCGTATCGATGTGGCGTGTGGAAACGTCGGTGATTTCCGGCATGTTGTAGAGGCCAGAGCCGCCAATCACGGCGATATTGATGGTTTCGCTCATGCTATCCCCGTTGTCTTGATTGATTCACGTAGACGCGGTTTTATGCCGCGCAGCATCCCTTCAATGTCGAGACCTTCATCCAAATCTGGCCAATCGACGCTGAAAGCGCGCAGGTCAATATTCGCTTGCTGCTCCGCTGTTGCTTCAGCGAGCCATGTGTGCGACTCCAAAGGGTTGCCAATCTTGCGCCCGTCGGCCAGCGTCACCCACACCATATCGTCATGTATAGCTACTGCGATTGGACGATCTGTTTCGTTGTCGTCGGGATAGTCAAAATCCATTATAGCGTCGCTTTGATCGTACCACCGTCGACGGGCAGCATGACACCGTTGATAAATCCGGCGGCAGGTGAGCATAAGAAAACGGCGGCGTTGGCGAATTCTTCCGCCGTGCCGATGCGTCGTAACGGCACTTCTTTGGCGGATTTCTCGCGCTCTTCTTCGGGCGTCGTGCCATTCTTGATCGCCCGTGCGGACATCAATTCATCAACGCGCTCGGTTTCCGTTGTGCCGGGAAGGATGCTGTTGACGCGGATGCCTTCCGGCCCGAGTTCCTGCGACAAGGATTTCGTCAGTCCGATGACCGCCGGACGTACCGAGTTCGAGAGCGTCAGGTTGGCGACGGGCTGCTTGACCGATGTTGATGTAACCGTCAGGATAGAAGCGCGCTTCGATTGGCGCAAATACGGCAGCG
Source organism: Anaerolineae bacterium (assembly GCA_014379235.1). GTDB lineage: Bacteria > Chloroflexota > Anaerolineae > Aggregatilineales > Phototrophicaceae > JACMMD01. Next base: position 81 of record JACMMD010000147.1, on the reverse strand, counting down.
CAGTGCGTATCATATGAACGCTGCTCATAAAGATCAGGTTGACGGCCTTCTCCCATGCGGCTGCATCAAAATCGTCAAAGC
>JACMMD010000146.1 GCA_014379235.1 Anaerolineae bacterium | reverse complement strand
TATGCACAGGAGCGCGGTGTTTCGATGGCGATGCACATGGCTGGTTCGCCTGTTGCGGCGTTGGCCAGTGTCCACTGTGCGGCGGCAACCGAGAATTTCATGGGGTTGGAAAATCATTCGGCGGATATTATCGCGTGGAGCAGTCTGGTTGATGGGCTGCCGAATCCGCTCATTCAGGATGGTTATATCACCGTGCCCGAAACTCCCGGCCTTGGCTTTACCGACTTTAACATCGACGCTTGCAACGAATTCTTACATCCTGACGACCCGTCTATCTTCGAGCCAACCGATCATTGGCTGCGGGAAAAATCACATGATCGGCTTTGGAGTTAAATAATGCGTGTTCTGGTTACGGGTGGTACGGGTGACATTGGCAGCGTTACAGTGGAACGACTTCTGCAAGAAGGTTGGGAGGTTCGAGTTGTCGATATAAGTAAGGGAAACAAGGTCGAGGGCGCGGAGTACGCCAAAATCGATATGCTGAACTATGACGACCTGCTGAAAAAGATGAAGGGCTGCGACGCGGTGATTCATCTGGCGGCGCTGCGTGGCCCGCAGTTAGCTCCCGGACATACGCTGTTTCAAACCAATGCGGTGGGAACATTCAATGTGTTTGAAGCTGCTGCTGCGCTCGGTATCAAACGGGTGGTGCAGGCGAGTTCAATCAATGCGTTTGGCTGCGCCTATAACATCGTTGAAATGCGACTTCAGTATTTCCCAATTGATGAGGCCCACCCAACTTTTGTCAATGACCCGTACTCGCTCTCCAAACAGGTCGGTGAGGACATCGGCATGTATTGTTGGGAACGCGATGGCATATCCGGCACGGCGATGCGCTTCCCGTGGGTATATCCAATCGGATATCTCTCGACGGATGCGTATCAGACGCGGCGAGAAAAGGGGCGCAAAGTGCTTGATGACTTGTTGAGCTTGCCGGAGTCCGAGCAAAAAGCGCGTCTGGCCACGGCGCGAACCGAAGCACTAGCCCATCGCAAGACGCGCCCGATGGAGTACGCGCAGTATCAAGCCAATAAAAACAGCGGCCCTTCTGATCCGCTGGCGAATCTGTACTTCTCGGATCGTTTCAACTTCTGGGCCTTTGTAGATGTGCGCGATGCTGCTCAGTCGCTCACAAAAGCGCTGACGGCGGAGTATAAAGGCGCGCATAAGTTGTTCATCAACGATGACCACAATATGTTCGATTATGATGCCCAAACGCTCATCCGTCTATTTTATCCAGATGTGACGGAGTTGAAGGGCGATTTGTCCGGTTCGGCGGCGCTGGTGAGCATCGAAAAGGCGCGGGCGTTGATCGGCTTTGAACCTGAATATTCCGTTTCAAAAGCAGCGAAATCTTAAGCAATTCACGGAGAACACGATGATGCACATCGCTGAATTTTTGCCGCCGCAGCGCACGGCCTTATGGTCACTGGTCAAACAATGTGGCGTTGACCGTGCCGTTGGTGCGATGGATTTTACGAACGAGAACAGCCCCAACAAAGACGAGCGGCCATGGGGCTATATGTCCCTTGTGCGAGTAAAGAACGCCTATGAGGATGCGGGTTTCTCGCTGGATGTGATCGAGAGCCGTCCGCCGCTGACCAAAGCGAAGCTCGGCTTGCCGGGACGCGATGAAGAAATTGATACCGTCATCGAACTGATTGAAAACATGGGCGCACTCGGCATTCCGGTTTGGTGCTACGAGTGGATGCCTGTGTTCAACTGGATGCGAACCTCAACCACCATTCCATCACGGGGTGGAGCGCTGGTGACTGGCTACGATCACTCGTTCATGCGCGATGCGCCGCTCACGGAATACGGCATCGTCACTGAGGAACAGTTGTGGGAAACGCTGCAATACTTCTTGGAGCGCGTTTTGCCTGTGGCGGAGAAGGCTAACGTGAAGCTGGCGATGCACCCCGACGACCCGCCGCTTTCGCCTATTCGTGGGCTTGGGCGCATCATGCGGAGCGTCGAGAATTTTCAACGACTGCTCGATCTTGTGCAGAGTCCGATGAGCGGCATCACGCTGTGTCAGGGTAACTTCGCGCTGATGAGCGACGATTTGCCTTCGGTGATTCGTCATTTCGGCAAGCAGGAGAAAATCTTCTTCGTGCATTTGCGCGATGTGCGCGGCACGCCGGAGAAATTCGAGGAGACGTTTCATGACGCGGGGCAAACCGACATGCTGGCGTGTATGCGCGCCTATCGTGAAATCGGGTTCAACGGCGTGTTCCGTCCCGATCATGTGCCGACGATGGTCGGTGACAGCAATGCAGACGCGGGTTACTCGGCTATCGGGCGGCTGTACGCGATTGGCTATCTCAAAGGTTTGCTGCAAGCGGTAGAGGCCGATTAGGTTTCGCGGCGATTTTGTTCCAGCCACTTGACGGCGAAATCCACGAGCGGACGCTGCTTCATAAAGCGTACTTCCGCCCGGCCAACGCGCCCGCGTCGAATGTTGAACGCGGCTTCGTAGGCATCTCCAAGCGCAACGAAATCGCTGTCATCGAGATCGCGTAAATCATACTCGACCCATTGGCGCACACTGTCAACGAGCATGGCCGTGCCTTCTCGAAAATAGCGCTTGGGGATGTCGGCGCGATATTCGGCCATATGCAACGATGTGTTATTGCCATGATCGACACCAAGCAATAACACATAGCCGTCTAACTCGTACAGCTTGCCGATGGGTGAGTCGTCGCCAAACAACGGCTCAAGCGATGTATGGTTCGCGGTGAGATACTCCGCATTGGGGCCAATCGCCGCGAACGATGCGTCGGGATTATCACTGCGGATGACGCCGGGCCAGCGCCGAAAGTTTTCTGCGACGATACCGACGTGCCCGCTCGGTGTCGTTTGAGGATCATAAGCAGGCGTATGCTGACGGATGATCGGCCACCAGTGTTCAGGCACGGGCGGATTGCGCCAGTTGGCCGGATCGGTGTTGTCGGGCGTGAACGAGGGCATCATCAACGTACTGGAAGGGGTCAGCACCCGAAGCAGCGCATGAATGATGGTGACAGGCCCGCCGACGATCCAACCGAGCGCGCTCATTCTGGTATGGACAAGCACCGTTTGACCTGCCGCTAACCCGCAGGCGGCGAACTGGTCGGCCAATGTGTCGATGGTTAGAGGTAGGGCGTTCGGGTCAATTGTGTCGGCTTCGGGCATAATATCCTCGTCTCACGATAAATAACCTGAGTTTCGGAAAGGTGGGATACCTTACAAGAAGCGGTTAAGCTTCGTGTTACCGCTAACACGAAAGGTATCCCAAAATGAGTTTACTAGAGCT
>JACMMD010000145.1 GCA_014379235.1 Anaerolineae bacterium | reverse complement strand
GACTGCGGACGGATACCGGCCACTCGTAGCGCAAGAGCGCTCAACGGTATTCATTCCGACTGCTGTAGCCAACTAGGGAGACGAATCTTGGCCAGAACGTTTATCGACAAAATGCACGAAGGACGGGTTTGCGTGGGCGCGGCGGTGAGCTTAAACGACGCCACAGTGACCGAGGCGCTGGCTACCGTCTTTGATTTCGTGTGGATCGACATGGAACACAACCCGCTCTCGCTGGAAGATGTGCAGGGGCACATCATCGCCGCGAAAGGCAGCGATTGTACGCCGATTGTGCGCGTCCCTTGGAATGACCCTGTACTCATGAAGCCTGTGCTGGACATCGGCGCGGCGGGCATCGTCGCCCCGATGGTGAGTACCGCCGAAGAAACACGCCGTGCGGTTGCAGCTTGCATGTATCCGCCAGATGGCATACGTGGCTTTGGCCCGCGCCGCCCATCGAACTATTCGCGTTTGGGCGGGCCGGAGTTCTGTAAGGCGGCCAACGAGTCGATGATTGTCGTCATTCAGATCGAGCATATCGACGGTGTGAACAACATCGACGAGATTGTGGCCGTGCCCGGTCTGTCTGCCATCATGATCGGTGCCAACGACCTATCCGGCTCGATGGGACATATGGGTGAGCCGGGCCATCCTGACGTGGTGAAGGCCGTTGATACCGTCATTCGCCAATGTAACAAGGCCAAAATGCCCGTCGGCGTGGCAGTAAGCCATGATCCCGACGTGCTGGCCGGTTGGGTGAAGAAGGGCGTCAACTGGCTCATGTCGGGCAACGATTACACCCTGATGCTGCATACTGCCGACAATATTATGGCAAAGCTGCGCGAGAAAATCAGTCAGCCCGTCGGGCAAGCCTGATACGGAGTAAGGAGCGTGTCGAGTGAGTGAGACCAAAAGCGGCTCGATTGACCAGTTCAGCGCCAGCGAAGACGTTCTAACCGAACTGCTGGAAGGCGAAGCGGAAGCATCGCCGGAAAGTCAGACGGGTTGGCCAGCGCTGTGGGGACGCTTGATCGCCAGCCGCGACGTGACAATTCTGGTCGTGGCCGTCGTCCTGTTTTTGCTGTTCGCTGCCGCTAACCCGCGCTTCCTCTCCGAGAACAATCTGCTAGGCATCGCCCGCCGTATGCCGACGATAGGCATCGTCGCTGTCGGCATGACGTTCTTGATGATCGCTGGCGAAATTGACCTGTCGGCAGGTACAAGCTTCGGCTTTCTGATGACCATCATCGCCATCATGGTCGATAAATGGTCAGTCGATCCGTGGATCGGGATGGTCACCGTCGTCTTCATTGGTCTTGGCATCGGCGCGATCAACGGCCTATTGGTGACAAAGGTGCGCCTGCCAGCGTTTATCGCCACACTAGGCATGTTAGCGACGCTGCGCGGCGTCGCTAACGCGCTTTCGGGCGGGTTGTCCTACGATATGTTCGACAACTCTCATGAATATTTCCAAATCTTAGGCGGCGGTTTTCCCGGAACGCGCATCCCGGTTCTGTTCATCATCATGATTTTAGTCATGATCGTCGCTGGCTTTCTGCTGGCTAAAACCCGTTTCGGCAGCAATGTCTACTCCACAGGCGGCGACGTTGAGGCCGCCCGCAACAACGGCATCAACACCAACCGCGTCAAACTGATTTGCTTTATCCTGATGGGCGGCCTGTGCGGTTTCGCGGGGGCGCTCAATTATGGCCGCGTGGCGTCCGCACCCGTGAGCGCGGGCGCGGGGCTGGAACTGCAAGCGATTGCCGCCATCATCATCGGCGGAGTGGGCTTGTTCGGCGGGCGCGGAACGATGTTCGGCAGTCTGGTCGGCACGTTCTTCCTGAGCATGTTACCTGCCGGCCTGATTTTGATCGGTGTCCCCGATTTCTGGGAAGGTATCGCGCTCGGTTTAGTCATTCTTCTAGCCGCCGGATTGGATTTGATCGTGCGCCGCACGGCGGCGCGTGTTTTGGGGCGGGCTGAGAAGTAATCCATCAAATTCCTGAAAGGGGGCGATAGCGACGAGGTATGTCTGCGTTCGATATTGCTTGAAAAATAGATTACATAGGAGATCTGAAAAATGAATACTAAAGGCAATAAACTAGCGATGACCCGCCGTAATTTTCTGCGCGCTGGTGGGGTCGCATCCTTAGCGGCGACGATGGGGCTTCCGTCATTGATCGCCCGCGCACAAATTGAAGATTTCGGGCCATCGCGCAAGATGTTCTGGGTGCCGCAGGCGACGGGAAGTTGGAACATTCCTATCCGCGTCGGTCACCGTGATTTCTGCCGCATGGTTGGTTGGGAATATCAACACACGGGTGACCCGGTTTATTCGGTAGAAAACCATGTCGCACAGGTTAATAATGCCATCGCAGCCGGAGCCGATATCATCGTCACCGAGTTGGAAAATCCGGGACTGACACCTGTTTTCCAAGCGGGGTTGGATGCCGGAATCGCCATGATTATCATCGACCAAGGCGTGAAGGCAGAAGCGGATGCGCTCGGCTTGGGCATCATTGGCGCGGACGGCTTCAACGAAGGCTGGCACAACGGCTGGCAAGGCGCATCGTGGGCCAGCCAGTTTGGACGCACTGACGGCGTGTTCGTGTTCGGCAACGGCAACCCCGGCGCGGCGCTGATTGACGCACGGCAGGCAGGCAGCGAACAGGGCATCATGGACTACAACGAGGCCAACGGCACGAGCTTCACGTTTGAAGCCTTCCCCGACAGCAGCTTCGACGCCGACGCCTCGCAAGCCATTCAGAAGTACGGCGCGCAGATCGACTCCAAAGGCGACACCCTCGCGGGTTTGATTACCGGCGGCAACGTCGTCCCCATCGTGCG
>JACMMD010000144.1 GCA_014379235.1 Anaerolineae bacterium | reverse complement strand
CGACGAGATGAAGGCGCTCGGCTACGAAATCGTAGACATCATCGTGGAGCATTACGAAGCGCTGGCCGATCTCCCCGTGACGTTGACCACTGACCGTCCGACGCTAGAAAAGGCTCTGCGTGAGCCAATGCCCGAAGAACCCACCGATTTCCGCGAAGTGTTAGAGCAAACCAAGCGCGACGTGTTCGCTCACGCCATGTATACCGAACATCCGCGTTTCTTCGCCTTCGTGCCCGGCCCGAGCAATTTCGTCAGCGCGATGGCGGCCTCGTTGGCGACAGGTTACAACGCCTTCGCCGGAACGTGGATGGAAGCCTCTGGCCCGGCGATGGTCGAACTGGTGGCCATCGACTGGTTGCGACAAATGCTCGGCTTGCCGGAAGGCGCAGGCGGTCAATTCGTCAGCGGCGGCTCGATGGCCAACCTCGAAGCGCTAGCGACGGCCCGCCACGTCAAGCTGTCAGGTCGCAACGAGAAAGGCGTGTTGTACTACTCCGATCAAACACATTCGTCGGTAGATCGCGGCTTGCGCGTTCTCGGCTTTCACCCGGAGCAAATCCGCAAAATCCCCGCCGACGTGAACTATCACATGCCCATGCCCGCGCTCGAACGCGCCGTGTATGAAGACCGTGATGCCGGACTGACGCCGTTTTGCGTCATCGCCAACGCAGGCACGACCAATACGGGCGCGATTGACCCGCTGCCGGAGATGGCCGCCTTCTGCCGCGAGAACGGGCTGTGGCTGCACGTCGATGCAGCTTATGGCGGCGCGATCTCGCTGACCGAACACGGTAAAGCGCTGCTCGAAGGCATTGGCGAGGCCGACTCGGTGACGATTGACCCGCATAAGTGGCTGTTCCAGCCGTATGATATGGGCTGCGTACTCGTTAAAGACCCCCGCCACCTGCGCCAAACCTTCCGCCTTGTGCCCGAATATCTCAAGGACACCGACAGCCGTTCCGAGCAGGAAGTTAACTTTTACGATTACGGCGTTCAGCTTACACGCGGCTTTACGGCGCTTCGATTGTGGATGTCGATCAAGATTTTCGGCATCGCCGCCTTTCGGGATGCGGTAGCGGGCGGCATCGAGCAGGCCGAATACCTCGAATCGCTGCTGCGACCTGATAAGCGTTGGGACATCGTGACTCCGGCGCACATCGGTGTCATCACCTTTCAGTATATGCATCCCAAGCTGAAGCCCGCCGATATTGACGAGGTGAACCGCCGCATCGTGGATGAGATGGTGGAAGACGGTTACGCCATGATCGCCACGACGGTGCTGCGCGGGCGCACGGTTCAGCGCATGTGTACCATCAACCCGCGCACGACACACGACGACCTGCGCGAAACGCTCAAGCGCATGGGTGATGCAGGTGATCGACTGGCTGCCCAGATGATCGCGGAGCGCAAGCGGGCATGATCGAACTTCTCCCCTTCGAGCGTGAGGACTTCGCCCGACTGATTGCGTGGGTGAACCCCGAATCCTATGATTTTATGGTGCAGTGGGCCGGCTTCGGCTTCCAACTGCCGCTCGATGAACCGCAGCTTGAGCGCTACCGACAGGGCTACGAATACGACGAAATCGTACAGCGCCGCATCTTCAAAGCGGTTGATAGCGAGACGAACACCGTCGTCGGTCACATCGAACTCAACAACATCAACGATGAACGCCGCACGGGGACGATCTGCCGCGTCCTCATTGGCGACTCGACTCTGCGCGGCAAAGGTTACGGCGAACAAATGATGGCGCGCATGTTGGACTTCGGCTTCAAGGAACTCGGCTTACGGCGCATCGACCTCTACGTGTTCGACTTCAACACGGCGGCCATCGCCTGTTACGAGAAAGTCGGCTTCGTGAAAGTGCGCTACCTGCGCGAGATTCGCCTCGTCGATGAGGCATGGTGGAGCGCGTTTCAGATGAGCGTCACATCCCGCGAGTGGCGGTTACGAAGTGCTGAGTAAAAGAAGGTTCGAGGGACGAGGTTTAAGTAAAGATTACAGAGCGCCGGGTAGGGGCAGGTCTGAGACCAGCCCTATGATGCTCACTTCATAAGGGCGACCCGGCATATCGACAGTCGACGTGAATCTAATTTTGGGTCGCCCTACGATACAAAGGCTAGAGGCTAAAAGCTAACGGCTAATGACTAACGGCTACTATTGCGCCGTATAGAAATCCGTGAAGTGGAAGCGCGTTTGCAATGCGGCGTAGCGGCTCTCGAACGTATCACGCATGGTCGGCGTGATGTCGAGGCGCATGTCGTAGGCATCCTCATTGTTGTTGCGATAGTATTTGGGCTTCACGCCCGCGACCTCGAAGCCATATTTGCGGTACAGGTTTTGCGCGGCGGCATTGCTCACGCGCACTTCCAACACGATATATTGAGCGTCCAACGTCAGCCCGCGCCGAACCATCGCCGCCAGCAAAATTTCGCCCCAACCGCGCCCGCGATAAATGGGATGAACGGCAATCGTGCTGATGTGCGCCTCGTCTGCGATATGCCACAAGCCGCCGTAACCGACAACCTCATTGACCAAATGAACGCCGCTTTGACCGCTGCCGTTCGCGCTGTTGCTGCCATTGCCGTTACTCGTACTGGTGGTGATAGGCGTTTCGCCGCTCAAAGTTCGCAGCCAACGCCGCCAGCGTGGAGACGGATGCTCTGGCTTGGGCGCGAACTGCTCCAACGAAACCATATGGCTGTAAGACGATTCGCTGACTTCGTAAACATAGGAGCGCGCCGACCATGCGCTGTCGAACGAGAGGCGGTCTATCTCCACCACTCGATCCACATCGCCTAAGCGCATATAACGCAGCAGCAAACTCACGGTGTGTCCTTCGTTTTCACGTAGACAGGCGTGACTCGCGCCGCCTCGAACTGTTCTGGTTTACCCCCTCGCAGTAGACTCCATGCTTCGTCAGCGAGGAAACCTGCCCGCCGCAAACGATAGGCCGCGGGAGCAAGCGTCATGGGCCACGCCTGATCTTGGGTGTTCTCGATAGCGGCGCGACCTTGCTCATCGACTTCGCCCGTGATGTGCGCCGGGCCGTCGATGCTGGCGATCAGCGTTTCCCAGTCCATCAGCATCGGCTCACTACGCTGCGCCCAACTCTCTTTGCGCCAGCGATAACTCGCCGCGATGATGCGTCCGCGTCCGGCCTGTACCACTGCCACCAATCCGCCGCGAACCTGTGGATGCCCCGCCGCTAAAATATCCAACGTGGAGATGCCCACGAGCGGCAGTTTGCGCGCCGACGCAATACCTTTGGCCAGCGCCACACCGATACGCAGTCCGGTGTATGATCCCGGCCCGATGGACACCGCCACTCCGGTCAACTGCTCGATGGAAACCTCGCAGCGTTGCAGCAGCGTTCGTACTGATGGCGCTAACTCCACCGAGTGATTGTTATCCGTCGGCCACGTCTGTTCGGCCAGCAATGAATTGCCATCGTGCAGCGCGAGGCTCATGTATCGGGTTGCGGTATCAATTGCGAGTAGCATATATATAGCTTTTAGCAGTTAGCGATTAGCTTTTAGCCATTAGCGTTCAGCATTTGTTTTAGCTGATAGCTAACAGCTTAGGGCTAATAGCTTTTATGCCCCAAATATCTGTTCACGAAAACGCGCCACGAGTTCTTCATAACGTTTGCCACGCGCTTCAAAAGTGAAGTTTCGGCGTGTGGGTTCGAGGGCGCGCAGTTCAATCCACAGCCGTTGTTCTGGCAGCATAGCTTCAATATTTTCCGGCCACTCTAAAATCACCGCACCGCGTCCGCGTGACAGGTTATCAAGGATGTCGGTCAGTCCGATGCTTTCGGCATCCGCGATGCCGCGCAGGCGGTAGCAATCGAGATGATACAGACGCAGCGTGTCTCTCTCCCGCGAATGCTCATGAACAAGGTTGAACGTCGGGCTGGTGAGCGCCAGTTTCGTGCCCCAACCTTTGCCGATACCAGCAGCGAATACGGTCTTGCCCGCGCCCATATCGCCGGATAAGCACAGGATGTCTCCCGCTTGCAGCAGGCCGCCTAAACGCGCCCCCAAACGCTGCGTTTGCTCGGCGCTGTGGCTGATGAGATCGAGTTCGCCTTCTCTGAGGATGGGCACAGTTTGCGTTTGCTCGTGAGTGGTGCGCGTGGCACAGATGTGGCCGGCGGCTAATCATGTTCGAATTATAGCAGGGGACTGCTCCCGCGTAAAATCATACCAACGCCAATTTGGAAGCGCAGCAAGCCGCACGCCTACTACAATCAACCCATCCTCATACACAATCAACAAACAATTATGCGGTGTTCTCCTCTACAATCTTAATTAATTCATCATGCCTGAATAACAAAGGGCACTCTATGTTCGCTGGCAGCATACGTCGTCGGTTGGTCTCAATCGTCATTATCATCAGCATCCTGTCCGCCGTAGTCGTGGCCGCCATCGTCATCAACTCCGTTGCTGGCACGCTGCGCCGCCAGACCGAAAGCGCGTTTGTCGAGCATAATCAAGCGCTGGCGAATATGCTGGATACGCAGTTGCAATCCATCGCCACCACCGCCCGCGCCTTAGCCGACACGATGGAACACCGCGCCGAATCGCCCGTCACGCTGTTATGGCCCACCGCCAATAACATGCTCGATGGCGACAGCACGCTTGAGCGCATCAACGTCTATACATCCTTCCGCGATGGCCATCAGATCGTCATGTTTCGCCGCCCACAAGAACCGTCGTCTATCGCGCCGATGGCCCATTACATCAACAATCCTCTGCCATCAACAACATGGTTTTTGAATACCGTAGAAGGCTTCCGGCGCGGGCAAGAAAGCGCTTGGCATGGGCCGGATCGCGGCTTTTTGGGAGATCGTCGCCCGGTGATTTCGGTGGCCGTGCCTTATCGTGGCACAAGCGCGCAGTCCATCGGCGTGATCTGGGTGGACGTCACGACGGACACCATTGAAGCCATCATGCGCGAACAGTTCAACGCCGAGGTTCAGCCGGGATATAGTTTGCTGGTCAGCGATACAGGCGGCATTGTCGCCACATTCGATCTACCGGCCTTAAACACTCTAACCGCTGTGCCAACTGCCATTGACGGCATCTTGAGCGCCAGTGCCGCTAATCAGAATGTCGATACGTCCGCGCCAGCCACTATAGATGACCCGTTCAATGAGGGACGCCCGGCCATAATCATCCGCAGCCAGATGCCATTCACAGGCTGGCAGCTTATCAGCGTCGTGCCGCAGTTTTCGCTGCAAAGCTCGTTCTCGCAGGGCGTTTTCCAAACGGCATTCGTGATTCTACTGGGCACAATCGTACTCGGCTGGATGATCTCGCGCTTTGCCGATGTCACCCTCTCACGTCCCCTGCTGAACATGAGCACCGCCGCGCAGGAAATCGGCTCTGGCGACATGCGTTACCACGTCGGCTACCAGACCCGCAAAGACGAGGTTGGCCGCCTAGCGCGGGCGCTCGAAGATATGAAGAAGAACCTCGCGCACTCCTACGAAGAACTCTCACGCTGGAGCCGCACCCTTGAAAAGCGCGTGACCGAGCGTACTCAAGAACTGCAAGTCGCCCGTGAAGAAGCCGACACCAACGCGGGCGAACTGCGCGCCGTGTACGATGCGTCGCTGTCTGTCGTGACCGCGTTTCAACTGGTCGCCGTGCTGCAAACACTGGCGGAGCGTGTGGTCGCGCTGCTGGAAGCCAGTTACTGCGGTATCTGGCTGCTGTCCGATGACCAAACCGAACTGCAACTCGTCGCTACCACCTCGCCCGACCCGACCCGCCTCAACATGACGATGAACGTCAACGAAGGGTTAGCGGGCCGCGCCGTGATCGAAAACAGCCCGATCATTGTTGCGGATTACCTCAGTTGGTCAGGCACGGTGAACCGCCGCCTTTCCGAACCATCGATGCAGCAGGCGATGGTTGTGCCGCTCACCTACATGAACAAACCGATGGGCGCAGTAGTCGTCGGGCGCAAACGCGATGCCCGCGCTTTTGACGAAAACGACCAGCGCTTGCTGACGTTGTTCGCCAACCTCGCCTCGCCAATGGTGCGTAACGCGCAGCTATACGTTCAGCGTGACAGCGCCATGAAGGAAGCCGAACGTGCCAACACGGTCAAGACGCGCTTTCTGGCCAGTGTGACCCACGAGCTGCGAACGCCGCTTAATCTGATTATCAACAACATGGATTTTATGCGCGTCGGCATGTTTGGCGATGTCAACGATGACCAAGTTTCGCGCCTGAACCAGACCATTCGCAGTGCCGAACATCTGTTGTATCTGATTAACGATCTGCTCGACGTGAGCAAAATCGAAGCGGGCGAAATGCAGTTGACTATCCAGCAGGCCGACATCAGCATCATCATCGACGACGCCGTAGACTCTGTACAATCGCTACTGGAAAGCAAGGAAGATCAAGTCACGCTCGTCACCGACATCGCGCCGGATTTGCCGATGGTGACGATGGATGGCCGCCGCATCCGACAGGTATTGATTAACCTGTTGAGCAACGCCATCAAGTTCACGCTGGAAGGCGAAGTGCGCTTGATCGTGACCCACGATGACGGCCATCTCAACATCGCCGTCAAAGATACCGGAATGGGCATCCCCGAAGACGAACTCGACAAGTTGTTCGAGTCGTTCGAGCGTACCAACCGCGCCAAGCAGCTTGGTATCGAAGGCACAGGGCTAGGTCTGCCGATCTCCAAGCATCTGGTGGAAGCACACGGCGGACAGATCACCGTTCAAACCGAATTCAGCGTTGGCAGCACCTTTAGTTTTTCGCTGCCGTTGCGGCCTCAGCCACAAATCAACAAACCAGTCACGAGTTTTATCGCCTAAATGATAAACAGCGTGATGGTAGGGGCAAGGCGCACCTTGCCCCTACAAGGAAAATTGACGAAAAATGTAAGCGCAGCATTGGAATCCGTTAGAGTTGACAAATTTGCAGGCATAAAGCGCATTTACTTTTGACATTTACGTAAGAAATGATTAAGCTATCATCTTCACATACGTTATCTGTTCATAAAATCCATATTAAGCAATCCCCCACAAGTCAGGGGTTATTCAATATAAATGCCGGAGAAGTCTGGCCGGAGGCTCGTAATCATGGTGCAAACGCGAGAGTTTGACTTCACGAAGGTAAGCGCGCTGGCAGTGGAAGATGATGCTGGCGGTATGGCCATCATCGGCGTGATGATGCGCTATCTGGGCATGAAGTCGTACATCAACACGACGGGCGATGGTGTGGTCGAACTGGCCCGCGCCATGAAGCCCGCGCCGGACATTATCTTCCTCGACATCAACCTGCCGCGCACCACCGGCTACGAAATCCTTAAGAAATTCCGCGCCGATCAAAAGCTGAGTAAAGTGTTGATTGTAGCCGTCACCGCGCAAGACGCCGACACCGAAATCCCCAAGTGCATGGCGGCAGGCTTCGATGGTTTCATCGGCAAGCCCATCAGCCGTGCGCGTTTCCCGCGCCAGATCAAACGCATCCTCGCCGGTGAACCCGTGTGGGAGACATACTAGAGTAGAGACCCATCTTTAGCGCGCAATCGGTTCGGGAATATCAATTCCTTCTGCCAAAGCGGTTTCTAACCACAGCGCTTTAGCTTCTTCGATCATTTCTAACGCTTCGATACGGGAAGCGCCCTGTGTCATGCATCCCGGTAAACTTGGTATTTCGGCAAACCAATAGCCATCTTCGTCTGGCGTTAGTACAATGCTATAAGGCAGAGTGAGATAATATTCTAGTTCTTTATTCATCCTCTTCCTCCGCTTCGATCTGCTTGATAAATTCAAGCGCTTTCTTCACATAAACCGCTTGTAACGGCTGTTGGTAAGGTATTACCAGCAAAATTCCCTGACCAGCAATTCTTCTCACGAATGAATGATGACTGCCCTTAGTGCGCTTAAGTTCAAATCCATAAGCCTCTAGCAAAGTTCGCAAGTCTCGAAACGCGACATTCTTGGGATTCTGTTCGATACGCTGCCTAAGTTTGTCTCGCTTGCTCATTAATTGT
>JACMMD010000143.1 GCA_014379235.1 Anaerolineae bacterium | reverse complement strand
TGAGTGCGACGATCTCGTTTTGCGTCATGTCCTCGTCGCCACCGAACGCCTCGCCCATGAAGCCTTCGTCAGTATGCACCCGCGTCACCAGCGTGTTGCGGTTGACGATGCGATACGTGCCGCCCTCGAATGGGCTTTCCAGTTTACGTGCCAAGGGGATGACTTCGATTTGTGTGATTTTCATATTTCCAGCTTTCAGCTTGTCAGCGATCAGCTAGTCAGCTTTTAGGCGTTAGTCCCTAGCCACTAGCACTTTTTACTTTGAACTTGATACTGCTTGTCCTCGTACCTCGTGCCTCGAACCTTATGTACTCTGTACTTTACGCTACGCAAACACATCCTCGTACATCGCGGCCAATTCCGGCGTAGGGCTGTCGATGGCAAACTGCACCGCCGCGTCAATCTCGACTTTGGCCGCGTTTTCGATCTGTGTCGCCATCTCCGCCGATAGAATTTCGCGGCGCAGCAGTTCATCGGTGTAGCGTGGAATTGGGTCGGTTAGTCGCCACCGTTCAGCGTCCGCACCAGCGCCATAACCACCTGCGGATACCGCGCTGTGCCGTGTCCAACGAACGGTTTTGGCTTCCAACAGTGTCGGGCCATCACCGCGCCGCGCCCGCTCGATGGCTTCGCTGGCGGCATCATACACGGCGTAAACATCGCGCCCATCGACTGTCACGCCGGGAAGGCCGAAGCCCTGCGCCCGCGTCGAAATATCGGGGACGCTGACCGACTTGGAAACGTGGGTCGAGATAGCGAACTCGTTGTTCTCGACCACGAAAATCAGCGGCAGATTCCACAGCGCGGCCATGTTCAGCGTCTCGTAGAACACGCCCTCGCACGATGCGCCATCGCCAAAGAAGCACACCGTCACCGCGCCGTTATCATCCATTTGCTGCGACAGCGCCACGCCGCCCGCGATGGGGATTTGCGCGGACACAATCGCGTTGCTGCCGAGAAAGCCGATGGCAGGTTCGCTCAGGTGCATTGAGCCGCCTTTGCCCTTGCAAACACCTGTGGTCTTGCCGAGCAGTTCGGCCATCAGCGCCTTCGGATCGCCGCCTTTGGCGATGGCCGCGCCATGCCCGCGATAAGTGGCCAGCACTTGATCGTCGGGGCGCAGCAGCGCGGAGATAGCTACCGCCGTCGCTTCTTGCGCGATATAGGGATGCGTCGAGCCGCGATAGTAGCCTTCGCCATACAGTCGGATCGCCGCTTCCTCGAAGAAGCGAATCAGCCACATCTGGCGCAAGAGGTCGAGTTGTTGTTGGTCGGTCAATGTCATAATTTACCTTTAGTTGTCAGTTCTAAGTCATCAGTTGTCAGTAAAATGCGCTTTGTGTTCGACTGAAAACTGTAAACTGATAACTTCGTTATCCTCTAAACGATAAGCAGGCTTTGACAATGTCCTGCTGTGTGGGATAAAACGCCTTTTCCAGCGTTTGACTGGCGGCTACCGGAACATCCGCCGCCGCCACGCGCACCACCGGGCCATCCAGATAATCGAAGGCGCGCTCGGTCACTTGCTGCGCGATCTCCGCGCCGATGCCGCCCGTCTTGTGGGCGAGATGAGCCACGACCAGACGCCCCGTTTTCATCACCGACTCGACAATCGTGTCGATGTCCAACGGCGCAAGCGTCAGCGGGTCGATGACTTCAACATCAACGCCCTGCGCGGCAAGTTCTTCAGCGGCCTTAAGCGCGATGTTCACCATGCTCGAAGTTGCTACTACCGTAACATCGCGGCCTGCGCGCTTGATGTCGGCCTTGCCGAAGGGGATTTCGTACTCGTGTTCGGGAACGGCGGTTTTCGCCCCATAAAGGCTGACGTTCTCGATGAACACCACCGGATTTGGGTCACGAATGGCGCTCTTGATGAGGCCCTTCGCATCATAGGCGTTGGAGGGCATGGCCACGCGCAGGCCCGGAATGTGCATAAACCACGCTTCGAGGCTTTGCGAATGCTGCGAACCAAAACCCAACTGCGCCGCGATGGGCATTCGCACCACCAGCGGCATATTGATCTGATCGCCCCAGCAGTAGCGCAGTTTGGCGGCTTGATTGACGATGGCATCCATCGCAAACGTCACGAAGTCCATGAACTCGATCTCGGCAATTGTAGGACGGCCCATCATCGCCAGCCCCACGCCGAAGCCGACAATGGCCGCCTCGTTCAATGGGCAGTCACGCACACGCGCCCCGCCGAACTCTTCGTACAGCCCGCGTGTGACGCCGAACACGCCGCCGTATTCGCCCACATCCTCGCCCATAATGACGACTTTAGGATCACGGCGCATTTCTTCTCGAATGCCCTCGTTGACCGCCTGCGCGTAGGTGATTTCTCGCATTGAACCTGTGCCTATCCCTTGTGGGCGACACATGTGTCGCCCCTACAAAACCATATTGGTAGAGGCGCTTCGTGAAGCGCCCTATGCGTATCATACAGGACGGCTCACGAGCCGCCCCTACAAACGTCTCTTATGCAAACAAATACTTCTGCACCACCGCTTCATCAACCTCGATGCCCAAACCCGGCGCGTCCGGTACGCTCAGATAACCGCCGCTTTGCTCGAACGGCTGGCGTATGAGTTCGTGCTGCATCGGGCTGCGGACAGGCTTCATTTCCAGCACCAGATAGTTCGGTGTGCTAGCGGTCAAGTGGATGCTGGCGGCGGTGTTGATGGCGCTGCTCCACGTATGCGCGTTGAAAATCAGGTTCGACGCTTCCAGCAGATCAATCACCCGCCGGACACCGGTCACGCCTTCGACGCGGCCCGGATCGACCATGAAAATATCACCGATGTTCTGCTCGATTAGGCGCTTATAACCCGCGACTGTCCACTCGCGTTCGCCCATCGCAATCGGC
Source organism: Anaerolineae bacterium (assembly GCA_014379235.1). GTDB lineage: Bacteria > Chloroflexota > Anaerolineae > Aggregatilineales > Phototrophicaceae > JACMMD01. Next base: position 9,363 of record JACMMD010000143.1, on the reverse strand, counting down.
GTGTGCGTGGTGGCGCGCAGTCGGCGGTAGCCTTCGATGCTGGCCGGCCCATGTGGTAAGGGGTCTTCAATCCAGCGCACGTTATAGCGCTCGAACTCACGCATCATGCGAATGGCGAGGTTCGAATCCCAGCGCGTCTTTTTGCCGAGATCAACGATGAACTCAACATCGGGGCCGAGAGCTTCGCGCACGGTTTTGACGTAAGCGATGTCGCGCTCCGGGTCTACGCCGAGATTGGCCTCGCCTGTTTTGCCGAACCCGACCTTGACCGCCGTGTAACCGTTGGCCGCGTGAGCCGCCAGTTCTTGCGCCAAGTCGTCGAGGCTGGCTTTCGAGGGATGCGTACTGGCACACACGCGCAGGCGATCATGCACTTTGCCGCCGAGCAGTTGAACCAGCGGCACACCCAGCGCCTTACCCTTCAAATCCCAAAGCGCCATGTCGATAGCGCTCAGGGCAAACATGGCCATGCCTGTGTCGCCGTACCACCACATATAGTCTTTCAGCGCAGCGTGAAGCGCCTCGTTGTCGCGGGGGTCACGCCCGATTATCTGCGGCGCGAGTCCGTCTTCAATCAGCGTTTTGACGGCGCGGGCCACTTCCGGCCACATCGCCACGCATTCGCCCCAACCCGTCAGCCCGTCGTCGGATTCGATCTTCACCAGCGTCAAATGGCGCAGGTTGTTGTAATCGTTGGTCTCCGGGTAGCGAACGGGATAGGCAGTGATACGTTTAATCTGCATGTTTAGCTTTCAGCCATTAGCCAGTCAGCTTTTTCACTCAGAACTCATTGACCCGTAGGGGCAGGTCTGAGACCTGCCCCTACATAATCTTATCAACCTGATTTGCTGCGTTGCATTTACTCGAACGTCGTACCTCGTACCTACATCATAAGAACGCCGCCGTTGACATCCAACGTCGCGCCCGTTGTCCATGACGCATCTTCGGTGCAGAAAAAGACAATCGCGTTGGCGATTTCCGAGGGATCAGCGAGGCGCTTCAATGGCGAGCTTTCTTCGACGACGCGCCGGAAGTCTTCACCCAGTGCCATCAGCCGCGTATCCACCGCTCCCGGCGCAACCGCGTTGACCAGAATTTTCCATGGGGCATAGTGCCGCGCAAACGATTTAGTCATCGCCAGAATGCCCGCTTTGGTCGCACCGTAAACTGTCGCGTTGACCAGCCCGCCGATACGCCCGCCCGTTGAACTCACGTTGACGATACGCCCGTAGTTGTTGGGTTTCATAGCTTCGGCGGAAGCGCGGGTAAGGAAGAACACCGACTTCAAGTTGATGTTAATCATCTGGTCGAAGCGTTCTTCGGTCATATCTTCAACCGAGATACGCGGGCAGATCGCCGCGTTATTCACCAGCACATCCAAGCGCCCGAAGTGCGCCACCACATCGCGCACCAGTTGTTCACATTCAGCGGGCTTGGAAACATCGCAGTAGAAGGCCTTCGCATCGCCGCCATCAGCTTGAATATTGCCGACGACCTCTTCGGCAGGCGGCATGTCGATGTCGACAACAGCCACTTTCGCGCCCGCGCTGCCGAGCTTAAGCGCCGTGGCCGCGCCGATTCCGCGTGCTGCACCTGTCACAATAGCGACACGGTTATTCAGAGACATAGTGAAAATCCTTTGGGTAAGTTCCGAGTGCTGAGTTCTAAGTACCGAGTGAATGACTCAGCACTCGGTACTCGGTACTTCGTACTTGCTACATCGGTAGATGCGGCTCAAGCAGTTCTTTGGTGGCCAGCGTTTCGGTCAGCGTATCCACCGTGTCCATGAACGCGGCTAACGTCACATCCGCGCTGACGTATTCCAAAGACGCGCAGCCATCATAGCCCGCCGCCTGCATCCGCTTGACGATGGCCACGAAATCCAACGTTCCCTCAGACAGCCGCGTTTGCAGCTTACCGGGACGCGCCGCCCGAATGTGGAAATGGCCAGCATAGGGTATCAACGTGTCGATACGTTCTTCGGGGATGTGCGCCAGCATGAAGTGAGAATAGTCCAACGTCAGCCGCGCATCCGGCACACGCTCGAGCAGTTGAATCGCCAGTTCCGGCGTATCGGTCAGCGAACCCGTATGCGCCTCGAAACGCACCTGAACGCCCTGCGGCGCGGCGATGTCTACATAGCGCTGCAAGCCTGCGGCTGAGGTGTCGAGATTCTCCTCAACGCTGCGCCCCTCGTGATTGACACCGGGAAGCATCGTCACGCCGGGGGTTTTGGTCAGCTTGCAGAACTCGACGATGCCACGAAACGACTCGACATTCTTATCATGGATGGCCGGGTTCAGATGATTAATCGAACGTGATGCGAAATCGAGTTCGAACTGCGGGAATAAGTCCACGCAGTCGAGTTCATACTTATCAAGCAGGGCGTTGAAATCATCCGCGAATTTTTGCGGGTTCGCGCCCAATTCGTCCGGCTCGTAGCTGCAATGTCCCCGCGCATGAAAAGCCGATATGTCCACGCCCTTAAAGCCGAACGCCTTCGAGACCGCCATCGTGCCTTCTAAACTTAGCGCTTCAAAAGAATGCGTACCGATTGTTAATCGCATAAGTGTCTCCTAAAAAGTTGTCAGTAATCAGTGTTCAGTTGTCAGCCAGAATTTGGTTTTAGTGAAAACTGACAACTGAATACTATGTACTATTCAATCCGACTGGCCATCAAACGCTTTGCCCGCTGGCGTTTCACCAATTGATCGACGGCCACAGCCAGCACGATCACCGCGCCGGTGACGAACGTGCTCCACTTCTGGTCGATGCCAAAGAAGATGATGCCGCTGCTAATCACAGCAATAATCAACGCGCCAATCAGTGCGCCGATCACCGTGCCCCAACCGCCGGAAAGCGGTGTGCCGCCGATAATGACCGCCGCGACCACCGTCAGCGCGAAATCTTGACCGGAGTTGGTGTCAATCGCGCCGCGAAAGCCGACGAACAGCGAGCCGGAAAAACCGCAGATCGCGCCCACCAACACCAGCGTTTGCAGCCGAACCAGCGAGATCGGGATACCGGCCAAGCGCGCCGCTTCGGGGTTGCTGCCAACTGCTTGTACGCGATAGCCGAAGCGGGTACGGTGCAGCACCAGATGCAGCACAATCGCCATCACCAAGAAGATGATCGCCACTAACGGAATCTCCAACAACGGAGTCTCGCCGCCACCGATTGGTATCTTGGCCGTGGCCATCTGGAAAAAGCTGCCTGTGTCGTCCGGTGGAATCACGGCGGCTGATTGGTTGACCACCAGCGACAGCCCTCGAAACATCGAGTACGTGCCGAGTGTGACAATGATCGCGGGTAAGTTCAGCCCGATAGCGACCAAGCCGTTGAACAATCCAAGCAGCGCACCGAACAACACGCCCGCTCCGGCTGCAATCCAGGGATCAACGCCGAAATCGCGCATCAAAATCGCGGCGACAACGGCGGAAAAGTTGAACATCCAGCCCACAGACAAGTCGATCTCGCGGATAGCCAGCAAGTACACCATGCCCAGCGCGATGATGCCGTAAAACGTCGTATTCGTCAGCAGACGCAGTAGGTTCGCCGGAGCGATGTAGGCTGAGTTGTGAATGCTGATGATCGTCACCAGCACCAACAGCGCTGCGATCACACCGATTTCTTCCGGCACTCGAATGGACTGTAACCCGCTGCGTTTGGGGCGCGGTGGCGCATCCCCTGAGGTGATGTCGGACATATGTTTCCCTTAGGCCCTAGCTTCTAGGCTCTAGCTTTTAGCTAACTGGCGTTAGCACTTTATACTTTGAACTCTAATACGGGCGACGCATGCGTCGCCCCTACGATGACAGGACTCGGCACTGTCTTTACTCGAACCTACTTTACGCCCGCCAAGGCCGATCATCTTGCGTATCGCCCCAACTGGGAATCGGCGCTTGTAACGGTTCGTCAATCCATAAGAACTGACCGTTCACGTCCTTCGCGCTGTCGCGCATCAATTTCAGCACGACATCCGCCGCTTTCTCCGGGTCGTCGCCGCCCGTTTCGTCTACCCAGCGCACCCACTGTTTATAAGCGTCGGCTTCGGGCCCCATCGCTTCAGCGGTATCGCGGATGTAAGCCCACATTTCGGTACGCACATCGCCGGGATGCAGCACATTGGCCGTGACACCCGTGCCAGCGATTTCAGCGGCAAGGTGGCGCGTGAACTGGTTCAACGCGACCTTGCTCGTGCCATAAGCGCTGTTGATCGGGCCGGGTGGGTGCAGCGCCGCCGCCGACGTGAAGCTGATGATGCGTCCCCAACCTTTGTCGATCATGCCTGCCAGAAAAGCCTGAGTCATCAGATAGGCGCTGATGGTGTTAATCATGATGGTGTGAATCCACTGCTGCGGGTCGCTGTCTTTGATGAGTTGAATCGGCCCGAAGATACCCGCCGAGTTCACCAAAATCGTCGGCTGACCAAGCTCCTGCATTACGCGCTGCTTCACACCCTCGATGGAAGCAGGGTCGCTAACATCGGCGGAGATGGTGATTGCCTTGCCACCAAACGCGCCGATTTCCCGCGCTGTCTCCGCGAGTTGTTCCTCGCCACGCGCCACCAAGGCCACCGCCGCGCCCTGTCGCGCCAGCGCTACCGCCGTGCGCTGCCCCAAGCCGCGACTCGCGCCCGTGACAACCGCGACTTTACCCGCAAGCGGCTGATCGTTTTGTGTACTCATTGACTACCCCCTACACAATATGCAGTAGGGGCACGATGCATCGTGCCCCTACATCTACTTGCGTTAGCTCTTGCCCGCGTTGGTGTCCATGCGGAATACTTCGTTCAGGGGGCTGGAATCCACGATGCCGTCCTCGCGGTAGTGCATGAGCGGGTTCATCACCGAACCCCACTCGTCATGGATGGTCGAATGCCACAGCTTTTCCCATGCCTCTTCGTCGTAGATTTCCGACACCAGTACCAGCACCGGGTCTTGCTCGAAAATCGTAATCGTAGCGATGCCGCTTTTCTCGATTTCCTCAGCCAGTGCCGGCCACTTCTCACGCAGGGTGTTGTGATGGTCGATGTATTCGTTCAGCGAGTTCGGCTTCAAACGCATGATGAAAGCGCGGCGGATAGGAAATTTGTCGGCCATTAGAATTACTCCTATAGACTCTCGTTTTCAGGTTCTAGTAATGAGTGATGAGGCATGAGTGATGAGTTGAAACTCATTGCTTTCCACTCATGACTCATCACTTTCCCGGCATTTCGCCTGTGTTGATAGTGTGCAGCAGCGCTCGATCTGTAATCTCCGAGCCGCTGAGTTCGCCCACCAAACGCCCCCGGTACAGCACAATGATGCGGTCACATAAACCGATGAGTTCGGGCAGTTCGGTGGAGCTAAAAAGCACGATACGCCCCTCTGCGGCAAGCTGGCGAATCAGCACATAAATCTCGCGCTTTGCGCCAACATCGACGCCGCGTGTCGGGTCGTCCAATAAAACCAGTGTCGGCGCGGCTTCCAGCCATTTGCCCACAACAACCTTTTGTTGGTTGCCGCCGGAAAGCTGATTGGCCAGCGTATAAGCCGAGCGCGTCTTGATACGTAGGTTGTCGATCTGGCGATTGGCCCGTTGAAGCATCTCGCCGCGCCGCAGCCAGACCGCGCTGGTTTGCAGCGCGCCCGTCGTCACATGGGCGATATTTTCGAGGATGCTCTTTTCCAGCATCAAGCCGTTGCGCTTGCGATCTGCCGGGACGAGGCATACGCCGCGCCGCGCCGCAGACGTTGGACTGTTGGGCAGTCCGCCCCCATCGGGATAAGTTACCTTGCCCGATTTTGCGCGCTGCATTCCGAACAGCATCCCCAACAGCGCCGAAACGCCAGAGCCTTCCAACCCCGCCAAGCCGATGATCTCGCCTGTGCGCGCCTCGAAGCTGATGTCGCGCAGTTCGTCGGCGCTCAAGTTTTGCACAGAGATGCGCTGCTCTTTAACGCCTGCAATTGGCGCAAGCGGCGGTGGGAACAGGTCTTCTTGATGCGCGCCAACCATGCCTTCGATTACTTCGGGAATGGTCAGCGCCTCAATGTCCCGAGTGAACACTTCGTGCCCGTTGCGCGTCACGGTCACGCGGTCTGCGATTTCAAACACTTCTTCCAAGCGATGGGACACGTACAACATGGTAATGCCGCGCTCACGAAGCTGACGCAGCACCACGAACAGGCGCTTGGTTTCGCGCTCATTCAACGCCGAGTTCGGCTCGTCAAGGATCAACAAACGCGGTTCTTCGAGCAGCACACGGCACAGTTCGACTAACTGCTGCTCACCGATGGTCAAGCTGCCCACTGGCGCGTTCACGTCTACATGCAGCCCAAGCTGACGCAGCATGTCGGCGCTTTCAGCTTCCATCGTGCCATGCGAGATCAGCCCGTATCGCGTCGGTTCATGGTTCACGAACAGGTTTGCCAGCACCGAACGCTGTGGAAATAAGCTGAGTTCTTGATAGACGATGCCGATACCGCGTTCACGCGCCGCCTGCGGGGATTCAATCGTGATCGCTTCTCCATCCAACCAGACCGTGCCGCTGTCAGGGCGCACAACGCCTGCAAGGATTTTCATCAGCGTGGATTTGCCCGCGCCGTTCTCGCCAACGATGGCATGAATCGTGCCGCGCTGCACTTCGACGCTCATGCCATCCAGCGCCACTACACCGCCATAACGCTTTCTCAAATCCTGAACGGCAACAAGTGGAGCTTCCGCATTCATCAAAAGGGGAATCCTCAGTAGAAATTCGGGGGATAGGGTTGCACCTATCCCCCGAATTTTTAGCTGTCAGTGAATTACATGCCTTCGTTTTCGATGGGTTCGAGGACGCAAGACCAAGGCGAGGCCGCGCCAGTGATGCAGTCACTCCAAGGCGTGTAGAATTCCGCCGTAGCCGCCGGGTCAGATGACATCGCCAGCAGTTCGTCGAAGCTGACAGACGGTAGTCCGTTGCCCATATCTACGCTGTCGGCGGTGACGATCTGTGTGCCGGAGTCCGCGAAACCAACCGGAAGCGGCGTACCATTGCGGATGCTGTCGACCAGCATGACCACAGGCAGGTAGCCCTGTAGGAATGGGCTTTGGCCAATGGTGACGAAGGCGTGGCCTTCTTGAATGGCCAGTAGGTTCCCTTCGGTCAGGTCATAGCCGCCCGCGACAAAAGCATCGCCATTGGCTTCATTCAACGCGCCAAGGCTTTCCACGTCCGGCGCGCACAGGCCGATCAACGCCAGCGCGTCGGGGTTCGCGGCGTACTGCGCTTCCCAGCGGGAGTAGTTCTCTACGGAGTCAACTGCTACGTCGAACGGGCCGAGGATTTCAATGCCGGGTGCCGCTGCCAGCGCTTCTTGTACACCAGTCGAGCGATTTTCGAGTACCGGGAAGCCGGGGAAGCAGTTGCCGATGATGACCTTGCCCGTTGCTTCCACGCCGCCGATGGCGTCCAGCACCATGCTGCCGAGAATACGTCCGCTTTCAACCGAGCGCTCACCGACATAAGGCGCATTTACGCTGGTGCTGAGTAGGTTGAACTGCACCACCGGAATGCCGCTGTCGATAATTTCGTTGAGGCCGTTGGCCATCGACTCGCCGGGGACAGATGCCGCGATACCATCCGCGCCTGCTGCCACGAAGTCCTGCGCCGCTTGCAACTGTGCGTCCGCGTCGCCGCCTGCGGGGCCGCCGACCAGCAGTTCCACGCCGAGATCATCGGCAGCGGCCTGCGCGCCTTCAACGATTTGCTGAATGAAAGGGTTGCCGACAACGTGAACCACGAAACCAATTTGAATATCGTCGTCCTGCGCCAACGTCGCAGGCGCAACGACAAGGGCCAATACCAGCGCCAACATCAAAAACAAAATACGCGACGGTGTTACAACTTTCATTGAATAGCTCCATTCTTTTTGCTAATAAGCGTAAGCCACTGCCATTGCAGCAACAGCCGTAATTCTTAGTGTAACCCATAGAGGCTGTGTTGCAATGTAAAGGATAGCCAAATTGTCGCTTGAGATTTTACCCTCAGTGAGCGGCATCCCTCAATCTATATAAAACTGGACATTATATATAATATTGGGGTACTATATAGTTTGTCAAGAAAACGGTCTAAAAAGTTCGGCGGCTGTTGTAGCAATATGCTCTAGACCGCCGGGTTGCTGGTGATGCGGGATGAAGCAGGATTACCCGACGATGAATCAGAAAAGCAGCCTGACACAGAAAACGAAAAAAGAACTGGTTGTCGAAATCTTGCGCGATGCCATTGTATCGGGCGAGCTTGAACCGGGCGAACGCCTGCTGCAAGAAGAACTGGCGGAGCGTTTTCAGGTCAGTCCCACGCCCATCCGCGAGGCCATTCAACAGCTTGTCGCGGAAGGTGTCCTCAGTCACAGCCCCTATAAAGGCGTACAGGTGGCCGAGGTCAAACTGCAAGATATGCAAGAAGTGTATCTGATCCGCAGCGTCCTCGAAGGGTTGGCCACCAAGTTAGCCGTGCCAAACCTGAAAATCTCCGATGTTCAGCATCTCCACAGTCTGCAAGCCGAGATGGAAGTCAAAGCCAGCAATGGTGAACTTGCCGCGATGCGGAAGCTCAATCAGGAGTTTCACATGCTCATTTACGGCTCGGCCAGCGCGCCGGAGTTGTATAAGATCATTCGCAACCTATGGGCTAAATCCCCGTGGGATACACTGTATGTGCTGCCCGGACGCCCGATGATGGCCATCGAAGAACACCGTCTCATCATGAGCGCCATCGACAAAGGCGATGCCGAAAGCGCTGGCCAGTCGATGGAAACGCACATCGAGCGCGGTATTCGCGTACTTGCGGACTATCTCAAGGCGAACGAATAGACTTCTTAAGCTAAAATGTTAGAGTTATCCGTCGTCAGTTTTCAGTTCTTGTTTTACTGACAACTGACAACTTGATCTACTCATCCAAAACGGACTCTTATATATGTTCAATTCGCACATTACTGACCCCGATTCGCTCGAATGGACTGAGCATCCAACCTTCGCCGGACTTTATTTCAAAGCAGTCGAAACACGCGATACGCACCCGACCTCGCGGGTATCCATCGTGCGCGTCGAAGTCGGCGGCGAAATCAGCGCGCACGTTCACGAAGTCGAAACTGAAACGGCTTACGTCATCTCCGGTAAAGGCACCATCTTTTTTGGCGACGAGGAGTTTCCATTCAGCGCGGGCATGGTGACAACCGTCGTGCCGGGAACGCGGCACGGTGTTCGCAATATTGGCGATGTGCCGATGGAAGTGTTCGCCCTGCATACGCCGCCCGTTCAATAGTCCTGAGTAAAAGAAGGTTCGAGGCACGCGGTTCGAGTAAAGACAGCATCGTGTAGGGGCAGGTCTGAGACCTG
>JACMMD010000142.1 GCA_014379235.1 Anaerolineae bacterium | reverse complement strand
GTCTTTACGTAAAATCAGTTCCGCGCTCGTCCTCTTGTCGATGGTGATTATGGCCGTAGTTGTGCCTGTCGCCAGCGCCCTACCAGAGGACTGTGTCGGGCCGTTCACCATCGGTGTTTCGAACAGCTTCGTGGGCAGCGAGTGGCGCACGCAGATGGTTCAGAACATTGAAGACGTGGTGGCCGAACTTAATGCGGCGGGTATCGAGGTCGAACTGGTGGTTGAAAGCGCCGACACTGACGTGGCCGGCCAACAGCAGCAGATTCAGAACCTCATCAATCGCGGCGTGGACGCCATCATCATCAACCCCGGCGATGTGGCAGGGCTGAACCTCGACCTTGAGGACGCGGTTTCGCAGGGCATCGTGGTTATCGCCGTTGACCAAGAGATTGGCGCGGAAGGCGTGTACAACGTGACCATCGACCAGACCGAATGGGCGCGTATCAGCGCGCGCTGGTTGGTGCATGAACTCGGCGGCGAAGGCGACATCGTTTTGATCGAAGGCTTTGTCGGCCACCCGGCGAACGAAGCGCGCATGGTGGGCGCTCTGGAAGTGTTCGAGCAGCACCCCGGCATCAACATCGTTGGCCGTGAGAGCGGCATGTGGGACGAGGCGACTGGTCAGCAGGTGGCTTCTGACCTTCTCGCCAGCGTACCGAACATTGATGGTATCTGGACACAGGACGGCATGGCCTTCGGCGTGCTGTCGGCAGTTCGCACGGCCAACCCCGAAACATGGCCTATCGTCACGGGCGAAGCTCGCGCCAACTTCCTGCAACTGTGGAACGAAATCTTGGCTGATGATCCCGACTTCCGCTCTATCGGCGTGGTCAATCCCCCCGGCGTGGGCGCGGACGGTGTGCGCGTAGCAACGGAAATCCTGTGCGGCGGCGCGGTTGACGACAGCCAACTGTCTGGCCCGTTCGGCAACACGCTGTATGTGCCAATTCCTTATGCCGTGACGACGGAAGACTTCATGAGCTACTATCAGCAGTTCGGTGATCGTCCCGCCAGCTATACGCAGGATGGCTACATCACGCAGGAACAAGCTGCGGGCTTCATGGCGCAGTAGGAAAGTGCATCGATGACACTGACACTCTCTGCGCGCAATCTCGTTAAACGCTATGGCGGCGTTGTGGCTCTGCGCGATGGCAGTCTGGATATTGCATCAGGCGAGGTCGTTGCGCTCATCGGCGCGAACGGGAGCGGCAAGAGTACGCTCAGTAAAATCATCACCGGAGCAGTGGCCCCCAATGGGGGCCAACTGCTTCTGGATGGCACGGCGGCGAATTTTTCTAACCCGCAGGCCGCCCGTAAGCGCGGAATAGCTGTCGTCTATCAAGAACTCAGCTTGATACCCGATATGTCCGTCGCGGAAAATATCTGGCTGTCGAACGAACCTCGAAATGCTCTAGGAATCAACTGGGGCGAGATGCGGCGGCGCACTCAAGACCTACTTAATTTGTTCGCGGGTACGATCTCGGCACGGCTGGGGCCGGATACGCCTGTGACGGCTTTACCGCCTGACGAGCGCCAGATCGTCGAAATCCTCAAAGCCCTCAGCAGCGATCCACGTTTGATTATCCTCGATGAAGCCACCGCCAGCCTCGACACCAATCAGGTCAACCGCCTGTTTGAACTGGTGGAGCGCTGGAAAGCGGCGGGCATGGCCATCATCATCATCACACACCGCATGGAAGAGATTTTCCGCATCGCCGATAAAGGCTCAGTGCTGCGAAACGGCGAAACGGTTGGCTCGGTGGACATCGCCAACAGCGACGAGCATCAGATCGTGCAGATGATGATTGAAGGCGCGGCCTCGCCCGATGCTATCCGTATGCCAACCATCAAAGCTGACACTCCCGTTCGTCTTGAAGCGAAGAAGCTTTCCGGCGGCAGATTGCAAGGCGTCAACTTCGCGCTGCGTGATGGCGAACTGTTGGGACTCGGCGGGCTGCAAGGGCAGGGACAGGTTGATTTGCTGCTGGCGCTGTTCGGCGCGATACCGTTCAGCGGCGACGTGACCTTGAGCGGCGAGAACGTTCATTTCAGCCATCCACGACAGGCGATGCGGAAACAGGTCGCTTATGTGCCGGGTGATCGCGGGCGCGAAGGTCTGCTGATGATTCGCTCGATCTTCGAGAATTTGCAGCTTTCGTCGTGGAGCAAATACGGCCTCGTGCATCGTCGCGGCGAAGCGCGCAAAGATGCGTTCGAGGTGGCGAC
>JACMMD010000141.1 GCA_014379235.1 Anaerolineae bacterium | reverse complement strand
GGCAGGCGGTGGTGAAGCGGATTTCTTCGCAAGGTGGGCCGGTCTGCAAGCCCAAACTGTCAATCTCGAACAGCGATTGGGTTACATGACCTACTCGTTGACGGCCTTACCTTATTTACTATCTGCGCTGAACGCCGGACTGGTGCTGGTGATCGGTGGAGAGCGGGTGCTGCAAGGTCAGCTTACCATCGGTATGCTGGTTGCGTTTCAAAGCCTCGCAATCAGCGTCGCGCAGCCAGTGAACCTGCTCGTGAATCTTGGTGCGCGGTTGCAAGAAATCGAAGGCGATTTAAGCCGCCTTCAGGATGTGATGCGCTACCCGCTCGATCCCACCGTGACGGCTAACGATAACACCAGCGTTGAAGAACATAGGCCGTTAAGCGGCGATCTGCAAATGCGCGATGTTGCATTTGGCTACAGCCCGCTCGAACCATCATTGATCGATGGCTTCAATCTGCATGTAAAACCGGGGCAATGGGTCGCCATCGTTGGCCGTACTGGCAGTGGAAAATCCACGGTTGCGAAGCTAATCGCTGGATTGTATCAGCCGTGGACAGGCGAAATTCTGTTGGGTGGCATACCACGCTCCGCGCTTCCGCGAAAACTGGTAAGCGAAACGTTAGCTTTTGTCGATCAAAGCATCGCGTTGTTTAGCGGTAGTGTCCGCGATAACCTCACTCTATGGGATGACCGCATACCGATTGAGAACATTATCCAAGCCGCGCAGGATGCCTGCATCCATGAAGCAATTACAGCACGCACCGACGGTTATGAGGCGCTGCTGGACGAAGCCGGACACAATTTCAGCGGCGGCGAACGTCAGCGGATGGATATCGCCCGCGCTTTGATCGGGAACCCGAAACTGCTCGTTCTGGATGAAGCGACCTCTGCCCTCGACAGCCAAACCGAGCAAACGCTCCTTAAGAACCTTCGACAACGGGGGTGTGCCTGTGTGATACTGGCTCACCGCCTGAGCGCGGTTCGTGACTGCGACGAGATCATTGTGATGGACAAAGGCAAGCTCGTTCAGCGCGGCACGCATGAGCAGCTAATCGGTATGCAGGGTACCTATGCAGAATTGTTCAGTGCTGAGGCCGCAAGGGTTCGAGAATCAGAGTGATGCCGAACAACGAGCAAAGCGACGTTCTGTTGGACGCTTGCCGTCAGGTTGGCCGTGTACTTGGCGTTGAGATAAAGTCCCCCACAGATACCTACTACAACCTTTATTCGCGCCATCCGATCTTCGCCATCGCTCGCGCTTCTTCGGCTGGCGTTCGTAAAGTCTCGCTTCGAGACGATTGGTGGCAGCAAGACGGCGGGCCGATTGTCGGCTATCACATCCATGCATCAGATGGCATTTCTTTTCCAGTAGCGCTGCTGCCAACAAACACCGGGCACTACCATTTCGATGATCCTATCCAAAAAAAGCGGCGTATCGTTGACACCGATAATGCCGGCCAGTTTGAAAAAACAGCATTTGTTTTGTACCGCACCCTACCCAAACGCGCACTCCGGCATATTGACCTCGTTCGAATCGTTTTACCAACTATCCGCCGCGACATATTTACGCTCGTGATAACGGGAACTGTGGGCGGTTTTCTCGGTATGCTGCTGTCCATAGTCACTGCCTATGTGTTTGACACCGTTATTCCCACTGGAGATCGCGGGCAGTTGTTCCTACTTGGCGCGATACTTGTCTTTAGCGCGCTGTCGGTGACCTTGTTTAATGTCGTGTGTGCGATTGCGGTACTCCGCATCGAGGGCAAAGTTGATGCCACGCTCCAAACAGCGGTCTGGAATCACCTGCTCAGCCTACCGCCCTCATTTTTTCGCAGCTATACAGCAGGCGATTTAATCGAACGAGCGATGGCGATTAATAATATCAAGCTCGTCCTTTCAGATTCCTTTACGCTGTCGCTGCTCGGTGCAATCTTCACGGGCTTCAATCTACTGCTCTTATTTTACTACGATGCAACCTTAGCACTGGTAGCAACGGCGATCTTCGTAGTGTCCGTTTGCTGCACACTGCTGTTCGGGCGTTTACGTTTACGCTACTGGCGAGAGAGTGTTCACTGGCAAGGGAAAAATGCAGGGCTAGTTCTACAAGTGCTTAACGCCATACCCAAGCTGCGCGCGGCTGGGGCCGAAGAGAGCGCATATAGACTGTGGCAAAGGGGCTTTCGCCAACAGCGGCAGGCTGTATTTGCCGCTGAGAAGGCGCGGAGCTATCAAACGGTATTCACCGCTTTTTATTCGGTTGCAGCCTCGATGATCTTATTTGCCATCTTTTATCAGCGCTCCAATCTGACTACTGGAACATTCCTCGCCTTTCACTTAGCCTTTACGCAGCTTTTATTCGCCGGCTTACAGCTTGGCGGCGCATTCGTCAGCTTGTTGTCAGTGGTTCCACTATATGAACGCTTAAAACCACTGCTGGAAACCACCCCTGAAGTCAACGATCAGCATAAACATCCCGGTCAGTTGAGCGGCGCTATTGAACTGAAGCAGGTTTCCTTTCGCTACACCTCAAACGGCCCACTCGCTGTTGATAATGTGTCTTGCAGTATCCAAGCTGGAGAATTTATCGCGCTTGTTGGGGCATCCGGCAGTGGTAAAAGTACCTTCATCCGGCTGCTGCTCGGCTTCGAGACGCCTAATATGGGTATGGTGAATTACGATAAAACTGCACTGAATGAATTAGATGTACAGGCTGTCCGGCAGCAAATCGGCGTTGTTCTGCAAAACAGCCAAACGACGGCAGGTGATCTCCTGACAAACATCGTCGGCGACAGTGGACTGATCATTGATGATGCGTGGTATGCGGCCCGGCTGGCAGGTCTTGAAGAAACGATCAAGCACCTACCAATGGGTATGTTTACGCAAGTTGGCAGCGAAGGCAGCACTTTCTCTGGTGGTCAGCGCCAGCAGATAGCGATTGCACGAGCACTCGCGTTCCGTCCAAAGATCATCATCTTCGACGAGGCTACCAGTGCCTTAGACGATACAACCCAACAGTCGGTCATGGAGAATTTACGTCAGTTGAATGTAACTCGCATCGTCGCTGCTCACCGTCTTAGTACAGTCATTCATGCAGATCGCATTCTTGTGTTTGAGCAAGGTCGCATCATCGAAAGCGGACCTTACGACGAACTGACCGCAGCAGGTGGATATTTTGCCGCGTTATCGGCCAAGAAATGAACTAACTGGAACTATACACCTAGCTAAATCGATTTTGTGTCCAACTTTTTGGGGTCACTACAAGGTCGCTGTCGAAAAATTTCTGTACTAGCTTGTATTGTTCGATACGCTCGATTGCTTCTTCAGGGTCATTGACGACGAGCGAAGGCTTTTGTGTACGCCGATAGAGCAGAACCGCCGGAATTCCATGATTACGTTCTGCTGCGCGGATAGCATCCAAAAATTCAAAATGAGTACCGGATTCGTACTCCTCACCCTCGTGTTCAAGCGGCGTACCCATCCGCGACCAGAAAATAATCAGCACGATTTCACATTGGGAAGGCAGCGCAAGCCCCTCGTTGATCACCGCTTGGGGCGATAGCGTTGCAAGCATAGGCGTGCGCGAATTTGGATCATCCCACGCGATGGCTTGTAAGCTCACCTTATCACGCAGTTCATGATCATATTTTGGTTCACATGGTTGATTATCGGTGCCGTCGTCGGTTTGGTGGCAAACTATTCAATGCGTACTCACCAACGCGCGATAAACGATATCGTGATCGGTATCCTCGGCGCGTTTATCGGCGGCTTTCTCTTTAACTTGGTTGGGATCGTCGGTGTGACTGACTTTAATATCTTGAGTACGATTGCAGCGCTTATCGGAGCGATGATGCTGCTCATCGTGATTCGGCTGTTGAACCGACGCCAAATAAAGAACATCCATCTATTAGAAGATGCGACAGCTGACCATCTTGTTGAGCCTATCCAGCCTCGCAACATACTGTACGGCCCACTGGTGAAAATAGATAGACTTCGGGTACACCAACTCGCTTTAGTGGGTTTAATCGTTTTGCTGCCGCTGCTGGATATGGCGCTGCTGCTCGTCAGAATACCGAATATCAGCTCACGTCCACCGCTTTTCGGGATGATAGAGACTTATAGCGATGAAAACGGTCAGCTCGATTATCTGGTTTATACACCGTCAGATTACCAACCCGATACTGAAACGCCTCTACTCGTCTTGCTGCATGGCTGTATGCAAGACCCCTATATTTTGGAAACCGCTAGCGCCATGCGTAGTGTGGCTGATGAAAACAATTTTATGGTTGTTTATCCCCAACAAAACGCGATCAGCAGTCCTCACCGATGCTGGAACTGGTACGACAAGGACAACCAGCAGCGTGATCGTGGCGAACCTGCGCTCTTAATAGGTGTCGTGGATCAGGTAAAGCAGAACTACAGCGTTGATGCTAATCGGGTTTACATTGCTGGTATCTCTTCAGGTGGTGCGATGACCTGCATTATGGCCAGTTGCTACCGCGATGTGTTTGCAGCAGCGGCTGTGCATTCAGGAATGGCTTACGAGTCATCCAATTCCATTTTTCAGGCGCTCGCGGCGCCGCTAAGTGGCAGTCAATTATCGCCGGAAATCGCGGGACAGGATGCTTATGAGTGTTCCGGCACTGAGCAGCAGACTATACCTGTAATCGTGCTGCACGGGATGATCGACAGCGTTGTCATTCCAGTAAACGCTGACGATACGCTCGAACAGATGGCGCAGATGGATGACTATGCAGATGATGGCACTGACAATGACAGTGTTCTCGCTCAACCAACGAGTACAGAGACCCGACAAGTTGAGGGTGGACACACTTATACAGTGGAGAATTTTGAATTCGGTGGAGAGCTTCTGCTCCAGCGCTATCTCATTGATGGGCTATGGCATATGTGGAGTGGTGGCAGCGGTATTCCGCCTCTAAGCGATCCGCAAGCGCCCAATGCCAGCCAGATATTCTGGGATTTCTTCCAGTCGCATCCAATGTAATAGGCTGGGATTCTATATAGGCGGCCTAAAAGGGTAATTTGCTTTCTTCCAGAGCTTTCGATCAACGTGCTTGATTGATAGGATGCAAGTTACCCTTTACCCTATTTTTCTTAAGTCTTCTAGGTATGTCAGTATTTATGAACTTCTTCTTCTAATCTTATCTTAATCGGCCAAACTCTACATTACTTATTATTAAATGATATAATATTAACGTCTAAAAACGTAGGGAGGATAGTGTAATGTATTTTCATGTGCAGCGTTTAATCTAATGATATCGTTCCTGACGAACCGGATCCTCAAGCAGCGAACTTACTGCAAGAAGGCTTGGGCGGTCAGTTCGGCGAAATGCGGACGATGATGCAGTACCTGTTCCAGAGCATGAATTTCCGGGGCGACGCCACCTCCAAGCCGTACAAGGACCTCCTGCAGGGCGTCGGCACCGAAGAGATCAGCCACGTAGAACTGATCGGGACGACGATCTCGCGTCTGCTCGACGGTTCGCCCGAGTACAGCGGCAAGAAGACCGACCCGGTCGACGCGCCGGGCGCCAAGGGCGCGACGCCGCTCAAGATCGCCCTGGACACGGGCAACATCCACCACTATCTGGTGGGCGCACAAGGTGCCCTACCGGTCGACGCGGT
>JACMMD010000140.1 GCA_014379235.1 Anaerolineae bacterium | reverse complement strand
TTCCAGCTAGAGGGGAGCAGCCGCGACTCGGCGCACGACCCTTTTGGCGTGGCGATGCGTGAGACGGAAGAGGCCATCGTGCAAGTCCGCTCCGGGGCGGACAGCATCGACCTCTCGCCACAAACGTCTCACATCCGTCGCCTGCAACACGATATAGCCCGGAAGGCGCATCTGTATTCGCAAAGTTTCGGTAGAGAACCGCGCCGCCACGTTCGCATCTCGCGGGATGGCGAAGAGCAGAGCGACAGCGATACGCAGAGCTAAGGTAAAGCGCAAGGACATAACACAGAGACACGGTGATCACAGAGGCACAGAGAAAAATAACTCTGTGTCTCTTGTCCCTCTGTATCTCTGTGTTATGTTTTTAGAGACTAAAGCTATTCACTGCGGTTGGTGTTATTTCTAGCGCGGGTTCGGTGCTATTCGTCGGCGCTGGCCGTGCTGGTTCGGCTGCCTAAGTCTTGCTCGATCTTGTCCGGTTTTTCGCCGTTGAGCAAGCGCTCGGTGACTTCGTGATAATCCGCGCCCATATCGCCGCCTGCTTCACCGCCAGCGCTCTCCGTGACCTGCTGCATCATGCGCCCCATCTCCTGCGGATT
Organism: Anaerolineae bacterium; assembly: GCA_014379235.1. Classification (GTDB taxonomy): domain Bacteria; phylum Chloroflexota; class Anaerolineae; order Aggregatilineales; family Phototrophicaceae; genus JACMMD01. The sequence continues at coordinate 2,665 of JACMMD010000140.1, read as the reverse complement.
ACCAGAGTCCATCACCGACAGCATTTCATTCGATGACATGCGCGAGAAATCGCGTCCCGGTTTTTGAATGGCGACACGGCGAATCACGCGGGTGAGTTCGGTGCTGCCGCAGTTGGTACAGGTAGGCGTGGCGGCATCGTAGTCTTTGTAGGTCTTGTAGAACAGCGTCACCGGATGCCCGCAGTTGTTACAGCGATAGTCGTAAGTAGGCATGTTGAGTTCCTTTAGCCTCTGCTATCATTCACGGGAAGATTATACGAGAGATACGCGCCATGCTCAACGATCCGCCGCCCTCAGCGCAGCCACCAACACCAACACCGCCAGAGCAGCCTGCCCCACCAGTGCCAGCGCAGCCCCAACGCCGCCCTCATCCGCTTGAGCTGAAGCCCTCGCCGCGTCCAACTGTCGCTGCCAGCGCCGACGGGATGCCACGCCAACAGGTGATGCTGCACATTCCAGTGGTCAAGCCAACGGTGACGGTTATTCTGGTGGGTGTGATGGTCGCGCTGTTCCTCGTGCGGGCGGTGTCGCCGGAACTGGACTCGCAGTTGATCCAGTGCTGCGCCAACAACGGCGAAAAAGTGCTGGTCGAAGGCGAGTATCTACGTCTGTTCACGTCGGTCTTTCTCCATGCCAGCGTGTTTACGCCGCTTGGCGATTATTCGCTCGGCAACAGTTTACACCTCGTTTTCAACGCTTATTTGCTGTATCTGGTAGGCACGTCGATTGAGCCATATTTTGGCCATACGCGCTTCAAGCTGATCTTCGCGCTGGCGGGCATCACGGGGTCGATTGTGAGCGTTGCCCTGAGCGACCTCAGTACCTATTCGCTGGGCGCATCGGGCGCGGTTTTCGGGCTGATCGGCGCGGAAGCGGTGTTCACCTATCGCCATCGTAAGCTGCTCGGTGCAAGGGGTCAGGCGCGGCTGCGCTGGTTGGTGTCGCTTGGCGTTATCAATTTGATCTTTGGCGCGGTATCGGGACTTGGACTTGGCGGGATGCGAATCGACAATTGGGCGCACATCGGCGGCTTGGCGGGCGGGCTGATTCTGACGTGGTTCATCGGCCCGGATTTGACGCTCAAGCGCCACCCTGAACGCGAAGGCGCGTTAATTGGCGAAGATGTGAACCCGCTCAGGCGCGGCTACCGGGCGATCTCACTGTATGTCAGCGCTTTGCTGGTGATTCTCATCGTCGCCGTGATGCTGGTGCGTTAAAGCGCGCTGTGTTTGCGCCAGTTCTTGACGCAGCAGCGCCAATTCTTGTGCGGCCTGTTTGTTCTCGTTGGCGAGGCGTGTTAGCACCGTCGAGAAGTGCAGCAATATGAACAACAAAAAGGACAGCGCCACCAGAAACAGCGCGCTCGGCGGGTAGAAGATGCCGACGGTTTCGGCCAGCTTATCCAACAGTGGCCGCGATAGACTCAACACCAGCAGCACCAAAGCCGTCGCCAGCCACAGCAGCGAATATTCCTCTTTGAGGCGTCGGCTGCGAACCAATTCCAGCACGAACACCAGCATAACGACTGCCGCAGCGATTCCAAACAGCATTGCGCGATCAAGCATAGCGAACTCCCAGTCCAACCCCGTCAGTTGAAAGTATAAAGTGAAAAGTGCTGAGTCACGAGGGACGAGTTTCGATATGATTCAAGAGATATTTTTCGAAGATTATGTCATCGGTGAACAGCGTCAGAGCTTTGGGCGGACTATCACCGAGGCCGATATCGTGATCCATGCTGGACAAACGGGCGATTTCTTCCCGCACCATATGGATGCGGAATGGGTAAAGACGCAGGAATTCAAGCGCCGCGTCGCTCATGGTACGCTGATCCTCAGCATGGCTATCGGCATGACAACGAATGTGGTCAATCCGGCTGCGTTTTCGTATGGCTATGACCGGATTCGCTTCATCAAGCCAGTCTTTATCGGTGATACCATTCGTGTCACAGCGACCATTAGTGAAAAGCGCGACTATCCCAAACGCCCCGACATGGGCCAACTGGTTGAACAGGTCGAGACGATCAATCAACATGGCGAGACGGTGCTGGTTTGCCAGCATCTTTATCTGGTGCGGCGCAAGAATCTATAGTGTCAGAAGCGGATTGTCATGGTGTGTAAAAGTGAGAACGAAGCTCATCTTCGGGAATAAACCGACATCCATCATCGTAGATACTTTTTAACGTACCAAGCGGAATAGGTTTATTCCCGTGAACTGCAACGAGTAATCGCTGTTCCTGTCCATTGAGGATACGTTGTAAACGAACATGACTCCCTTTCTGACTGAACACCTCAAACCCAAACAGTCGAAAGATTCGAATGATGTCTTTGCCAGACAAGCGCCGCAATCTAGGCATACTCTTCGGTCACTACTAAATTAACCTCAAGGCGGGGTAACTGTGGAAGATTATCGCCCTCGTAGTACAAATCGACGGCGGCGCGCAGGTTTCGCAGCGCATCCTCAATCGTCGGGCCGTCGGTTACAAGGGCGATTTCAACGCCATTGATGACGTAGTAAACACCATCTTCATCATCGAAACGTTCGATAGTGAAATGCAATACATCCGGTGACATAGAATTATCCCCTTATCTAAAACTACCAGGGTTAAAACCCCCGGCTAGAGAACAAAAGGCTATCGAGCCTACCTATCAAGATACCTGAATGCTGA
>JACMMD010001264.1 GCA_014379235.1 Anaerolineae bacterium | reverse complement strand
TTCGGCCAGTGTTTCAGCAATTGCGCCCATCCCACCTACCGCGTGATAAACGCCCTGTCGGGGCAGGTCGAGCGCCGTCGCGCTGTAAAGGGCGTTCGCATCACTCGAAGTCGTTTGTGCCGATATTATAAGCTGCCCATCAATGAACCGACGGAACGCTGGATCACGGTCTAATCCGTAGCGCCGCAGCCAATGAGCCGCCGAGAGACACGCCAGCGGCAGCAGTCGCAAATCTCGTGGGAACTGGCTCAATCCGGTTCGCGCTAGAGTTAGCAGTTCCATAGCGTCCGCAGGTGGCCATGGCAAACCACGCGCCGCCAGCGACCAACTCAAATCAGCGACAATCGCCTGCTCGTTCCAAAACTCCGCACTTTGCGGAAACTGACGCAGCACGTCCTCGCGGTCATCGGTGACATCAATATGCTGCTCCGGCAAATGAACCGCCCACGCGACCTTTGCCCGCCGAACCGGCCACTCAATACCGAGGCGCTTACCGATCAATGTGTGAGGGCCATTCGGCTGAAAACCGCCTGCAACCGTCGCGCCAGCATCGAAGCGAAACCCTTGATGGTAGAACGTGCCCGCACAGCCGCCGGGATAAGTCTGCGCCTCAAGTACCGTCACACGATGCCCCGACTGAGCTAACAATGCCGCCGCCGACAATCCGCCAACACCCGCCCCAATCACGACAATATGTGCATTCTGACGATTCATCGTGACTGAACCGCACGTTTCGTGCGCCAATGACGATATAAGAACAGCATTTTCAGCGGCAGCCCGTCGAATATCAACCGCGTGAGTAGTCCCTTTAATCCCGGCTGATGTGCCAATCGCACTCGATCTGTTAACTCGATGCCACCATCAACAGCGCGGAAAATATGCTCGTGTCGCCATTCCGCTAACGGGCCACGTATCATCCGATCCGCGAACGATGTTTCCGTTGGCCCGGCCTCATGCCGCGCCAACCAGCGTATTGGCAGCGGCCCGAACCACAGCACAAACTCCAAATCACCATCGGTCAAAGAGGTGCGGCCATCTCGGATAAGCTGCACAAAAATCGGCGGTGGCGTCAGTGCAGACAACGCCCCACGTTCCTGATGAAACTCAAGAATGCGTTGCATCGTTGTTGCAATCACGGTGCGCTTCTCAAAAACGTGGGTTACTTGCTGCGTCATACTCGCCATAAAGTCGTCTAAAAATCCGTCAATGTGAGGCAGTTCAACACGGCTCTCATCATCCATTTAGGTTGCGAATCCGCAAATTACGGTAGGAATTAAGCACTCACTCATCTTCGTGAATACTTTAACAATCCCACCTAATCCGTATCTGAATTCGGGGTGAGTATTTGATGACAAACGCTCCCTCACGTTCAAAGAACCTCAAATTAAATAGACCAATCAGATTGACCGGCCCACTTAACTACACTGCTCGCTTGGTTGCGATACCTTTAAGAGATACCAAGCTTGTCGAGGTTCAAGAACCGATCAAACAGCCGTGCGCGCCATATATAACGCAAACTGATCGCCCAGACACCAGCGACCAGCACGATAATCACATAATCGAGCAGCCGCAAAGGCGATAGCTCGAAGAGGCTTCGCAGGTCTGGAACGATGAGGATGGCAACTAAACCTGCTGACAATACAAGCATCATGATCGTGGGCCGCCAATCACCGCTGAACACATCCCCACCGGCCCACGCAGGCGTTGGCGGCTCGACAAATGGGATAAGCAGCAGCCCGCATAACGTCACTAAGATCGTCACCACCGTTTGAGCAATATCGGTCGCGTATGATTGCGCCGCTAACACCGCTTCCGAAACGGGCATCCCCATCAGCGCTTCAAGGTCAATCGCATCTTGAACTGTATTGATCGGGCCGGGGATAATGCCGCGCAAAGTAACGAGGAAATACACCACGTAAACGCCAAGCGCCACCAACGCTAATGTTACCGCTGCCGGTAGTACAAAGTGAATTACCGAGCGAACCAATCCACGATTGACCATACCGGGACGCGACCACGCCGCCAGTGCGAACGTCGGAATGCCAACCGTAAATAAGCTGATGAGCGATACATGGCGCGGCGTAAACGGAATACCAAGCCCAATCACCGACACCGATACAATCAACAGCGCCATTGAGGCCACCCGCGTGAGGAACAGGCGCATGATGTCTTGCATCCCGTTCAAAATCCGTTGACCTTCGAGGAACGCTGGCGGCAGCGCAGCAAATGAGTCATTCATCAACACAATGTCGGCCACGCCGCGAGTCGCTTGGCTGCCACTTTGCATGGCGATACCAATATGTGCCTGTTTCAGCGACAACACATCATTAACGCCATCGCCGATCATAGCCACATAAGCGCCCCGCTTCCGCAGCGAACGCACCAGTTGTTCTTTTTGCTGCGGCGTAATGCGCCCGAAAATCGTTGCGTCTTCCGCCGCCTGCTCGAACTCCGCTTCGCTCATTTCGGCCAGTTCCGGCCCGGAGATCGCCTTAATTTCGTTCGCTAGTCCTGCTTGTTTCGCCAATGCCGCTACCGTATGCGGGTTATCGCCGGAGATGATCTTGAGTCGGATACCCGCATCGCTAAAGGCTTTGAGCGTTTTTTCCGCTTCGGGTCGTAATTCATCGCTGAAGCTAATTAGCCCCAGCGGAATGAGATTCTCCGGTAACTGTGGCTGTTCGCTAGCATCATATAAGGGTGTCACTTCGGGACGATAAGCGAACAACAGCACCCGATAGCCGTTGCCCGTCCATTCATCACCGCGCACACCCAGATCGACATCCGCCTGCAATTGAGATTGCAGCATTTCCGGCGCACCGAGAACATAAACGCCGCGCATATCTTCTTCGTTAAAGGCGATTGCGCTCCATTTACGGGCCGATGAGAACGATACTTCCTCAACAATTTCGCGTTTCTTTCCTTTAGTCGCCTCGCTTATGGCGTCGTTCGTGCGATTGCTCGTGCGAATCGATGCAGCGAAATCCCCGATCAACCGTCGGAATACCTGTTCAGTGACATCGATAGGAAACAGCTCGAACAAGTTAATGCGGTTTGCGGTGAGCGTCCCTGTCTTGTCTAGGCACAAAACGTTGACATTGCTCATCGACTCAACCGCGTTCGACTGCTGGATGAGCGCTCCCTGCCCCGCCATACGCAGCGCACCCATCGCGTAAGCAACCGCGATCATGAAGAACAATCCGTTCGGCACAAGCCCAGCGATCACCGCTGCCGCCCGTGCGCTTTCACTGATCGGAATTTGATCGACCAGCGTCGAAACAATCAACAAAATGCCCATCTGCGCGACCAGCAAAATCAAGACACGAATCACAAAGTCGATGTCCGTTTGCAGGGGCGTTTTCACCTGCCGAAAGGCCCTCGCGCTGACTGTAAGCTGATTGGCGAAACTCTCCGCCCCGACCTTCTGAGCCTCGTACATCGCGCTGCCATTTACACAATAGCTGCCAGAAAACACCTCGTCGCCTGCACGCTTGGTAATGAGATCAGACTCGCCTGTCAGCAGAGACTCGTCCACATCCATGCGTCCGTCGCCAACAACCTTGCCATCAACAACTATCTGATCGCCTGCGCGAACTACCAAAATATCGCCCATTACAATTTCGCTTGGGTCGATGATTTTTTCCGCGCCGTCGCGTATGGCTGCTGCTCGTGGGCGGGTGAGCAGCGCAATCTGGTCGAGCTTGCGTTTGGCCCGTGCTTCCTGAATCACGCCGACAACCACGTTCAGCAGCACAATACCTACAGATAGCAGGGCATCGCCATATAGCCCCAACGCCACCAGCACAAGTCCAATCGCAAACAATACGTTGTTGAGAAACGTGAACACGTTCTGCTGAATGATCTGCTTGTATGAACGGCTGGTTTCAAACTTGACGTTATTGCCTTCACCACGCGCCCGCCGTGCCGCTGCTTCGTTCTCGCTCAATCCTGAGAGCGGATCAGCGCTGTTCAGTCCCGCATAGGATGCCATAATCACTTGCCCTTCTTGATAGTTATAGGGCGTTAATTCTCTTGAGGATACACCCACAGACAATACGCGGAAAGCGGTGGTTTAGTTCCGCATCAAAGGCTCAATATTATTATTGCCAAATAATATCACATACGAGAGATTTTGCGTAATTGGACGGGGCAAATTGTGAGGAAAACTATTGGTGGAGCGAAGCCAGTGCGGGCAGTACCTTTTCACCGAGTATACGGATGCCATTTTCGGGCTGTAAACCGTGCGGTGTCCCGAATTCGATGCGCTGCGCTCCAGCATCGAAGATCGCCTCAGCCTGCCGAATAAGGTCGTTTGCATCGCCCGCCAGCGCAAACCGTTCGAGTAAATCATCTGATATAAGCCGCGATGCCGCATCATGATCGTGCTGGTTAACAAACTGCTGCACTCGTTCGAGCAGTTCAGGCTCAACCTGTAACGTCGGGTCGAGCGGCGCGACCACAGGCAAATACAACGCCACCGCCCGCCGTGCCTGTTCCCGCGCTTGCTGCCGATCATCATCCGCAACCGTCACCGCGCCCAACACTACATCCACCGACCCTTCAAGGCGTCCGGCCTTACGTTCGCCTGCTGCGATGTAGCCTTGCATCACGGGCACAATATCGGGATTCGCCGAGCCGCCGACCTTCACCTCATCGGCAATCTCGCCAGCAACCGCGCACAGCTTACGTCCCCATGTGCCGATCATCACCGGAATTTGACCCGTCGGCAGCGGATATGGCGCACGAACATGAGCGGCAATCCGGTACACTTCGCCCTGATAGCCGCCTTCCGCGCCAGAAAGCATATAGTGTACGATGTCTACCGCTTCGCGTATTGCTTGAATGGGCTGCTCCGCCTCGGTGATACCATGATCTTGCAGCCACGCGCCCCTTGCGATACCGATGTAAACCCCGCCCTGCGCCAATTGCGATAGAAGCGCCGTTTCCGCCGCGATGTCAATCGGATGAATTCGTGCAGGTGATACCGCCGCTGGCCCCAGCCTTGCGCGCCGAATATGCGGTGCCATCAGCAGCAGCGGCCCGTAGCTCGGCTGAAATGGCGCGTCACAATAGACGCTCACCGCGTCGAAATCATACTGATCGACCAACTGCGCCAGCGCGATATACTGTTGCGACGTTTTATCGGTTTGAAAGGCGATGCTGACTTCGCGCTTCATCTAAGTTAGCTCATCGCTGTCCATCGTGCGCTTCGCCACCCGCTCGACCTTCATGATGAGGCGTTCTTCAGGGTCGGGACAGATCATCAGCGAGTCACGTTCCAGCCAATCGTTTTCCGCCAGAACGCGCTGCTTCGCGGCCAAAAACGGCAGCACCGAATTCAGTGCGTAAATGCAGAAATGCTTATCCGCCGGAATTTTGAGGTGCGCGCTGTTAATCAACTCGAAATAGTCGCCGACTTCCATCCCACACACCGAACGCCCTTCGATAGCAACGACAGTCACGCGCAGGTCATACAGTTCAAAATCGCGGCTCATGCTTTATCCGTTCTTACGAAAGTGCGGCAGTACATCGCGTCCCAATGCCTCGACAGCGGCCAGCGTGTTCGGCCCTAATGGCGGCCCGAAACTGAGATGCTGCGCGCCCATAGCAACCAGCCCTTCCAAACGCTCAATGAGATCATGCGTATCGCCCACGATGCCGATACGCAGCATCGCAGGCGTGACTAAGCGCTTGGCTTTCTCGTTATCGCGCTCGACCACCATCGCTCGTTCAATCTCGTTGAAATCTTCCCGCGTCACGCCCAACCGCTCCCAGATCATTGGACTCAGTGCGTGACCATAATAAGCGATCTTCTCGCGTAGGGCATCCTCAGCAGCAATGCGATCATCATCCACCGAACACCAGATACACGCCGCGATGTCGATCTCGTCCAAATCACGCCCCGAACGTTCCACCCCTTCGCGGATGAGCGGCATCACTGTCTCATAATGTTCAGGTGGAAACAGCAGTGGTAACCCGCCATCGGCAATTTCACCGATAGCGCGCAGCATATTGGGACTCATCGCGCCGATATAGATAGGTATGCGCCGCAATGGTGCAAAGCGCAGATACGCTTCATTATCCCATTGTAGAAATTCACCATCCAACGGCGCTGGTTTGCCTGAAAGCAGGGCGTTCAGAACTTTAATGGTTTCGATAACCGCCGTAAGCGGCTTATCCTGCGAGATACCCACCCACTTGAGAAACTCACCCGCGCCAGCGCCCAAACCCAAGTTGAAACGCCCGCCGGATAGCTCTTCCAGCGTCGCCGCCATCATTGCAATCTCAGCGGGGTTCATCGTGTACGGGTTGACAATACACGTACCAATTTCGATACGTTCAGTCGCCTGTGCTACCGCCGCCAGAATGACCGGAGCGCCGCGTAGAAAAAGATCGTGGCTCACCCAGAACTGGTCGAAGCCCGCCTTTTCCGCGGCTTGGGCCAGCGTGACATATTCGCTCACTGGCCGGTCATTATTGAGTCGTAGGCTGAACTTCAACTACCTGCTCCAATAACCGCATCGACTTCGATTTCGACCATCAGCCCATCCGTGATGAGGGCGGTCACTTCAACCATCGTACTTGCTGGTCGAATTTCGCTAAAAAACTGCCCATGTGCGCGGGCAACGGCTTCCCACTGACTGATGTCGGTGACGAACACGCGAGTCCGCACCACATCCGCC
>JACMMD010001263.1 GCA_014379235.1 Anaerolineae bacterium | reverse complement strand
GTTGCTCAAACCGAGCAGCGGCAGGATGTTGGTAATCAGCGCTAGGAACAGCGCCGCCACCAGCGCGCCCACGAACGAGCCGCGTCCGCCGCCCAAGCTCGTGCCGCCCAGAACAGCAGCGGCGATGCTGGTCAGCGCGAAGGTTTGCCCTGCGCGGGGATCACCGACGCCTACCTGCGCCGCCAGAAAAATCGACGCCAGCGCCGCCATCACGCCCGACAAAACCAGCGCACGAACGCGGATGCGCGTAGTCGATGCGCCAAGCCGACGCGATGCCCGCAAATCATAGCCGACGCCGCGCAGCGTCAGTCCGCCCGACGAACGATACAGCCAGTAATCCCATACAACTGCGAGGACGATCAGCGCGATGAAAGCCACAGGCATAAAACCGACGCTGGTCGTCACCAAGTCCAGCACATCGAAGTCGATCAAGCCTGTTGGCGTGGGGCGCAGCGACAGCGAGATACCGTCGATGATGCTCAACGTGGCTAAGGTGGCGATGATCGACGGCATCTTGACGCCGTGAATCAAGCCCGCGTTCACCAGCCCGACAGCCACGCCCGTCAGCACAATCGCCACCAAGCCGACGATAATCAGCACGGGGCCCGCGCCGGGAACGACGATGAAAGACGCGACGATCACGCCCAGTGTCATCATCGAGCCAACCGAAATATCGAGGTAGCCCACCAGCAGCGCGTTGACCTGCGCCATCGCCACCAGTGCCAGCGGCAGTGTCGCCAGCAGCAAGCTGTTGAGGTTGAACTCGGATAAAAACGCGGGCGATTGTTCCGCCGTATACCAGCCAATAACGATGATGAACACCGTCAGCAGCACAACGGGTTTCCATGCACGGCGCTCCCACAGTTTCCGCAGCGCTTTCCGAATTTCCCTGCGCGTTCTCGCACTAATCAAGTTGGCTCTTAGCCTCAGCCTGTTCGGCTATACTCATGCTCAGGAGTTTGGAGCGCTTGTTGACATCGCCGACGATGGCTTCGATGATATTGCGCTCGCTCAGGTCTTCTCTGGGAATCTCTTTGATGATCTGCCCGCGAGACATCACGATCACGCGGTCACAAAAGCCCGCCAATTCAATCGGGTCGCTCGATTTGACGAGGATGGCCGTGCCTTCCGCCGCCTTCGAACGCAGCGCTTCGTAAATGTCGAAGCGCGAACGCACGTCCACGCCCTGCGTCGGCTCATCGGCTAAGATGACTTTGACGTTCTCGCGTAAGAACGTTCGCCCAAGCGCGACCTTCTGCTGGTTGCCGCCGGAAAGAAACTGCACGGGCTGTTCCAGCGATGGCGTGCGAACTTTCAAGCGCTCGACCACTTTGGCCACAGCTTCGCGTTCAAGCTGGCGGTTCAGCCAACCCAAACGGCTGAAGCGCCCTAGCACTTGAATGCTGGCGTTGCTGCGAACTCCAAGCACCGTGAACAACGCCTCGCCCTTGCGATCACCTGCCAGCAGCATAATGCCTGAACGCAGCGCGCCAATCGGTGAGGTGAGATCGACATGTTCGCCTTCACACAAAACGATGCCGCGCTTGGGTGGGATGCGTCCCGCCAGACAGCCGAAGAAATCGCCCTGTCCGTTGCCAGCTACGCCCGCGATACCCACGATTTCGCCACGCGCCACGTTCAAGCTGATGGGGCCGCACAAACCGCCCTGTAAATCGGTGACGATCAGCACGTCGGATTCGTCGCCGGAATGGGTGAGACGCGGCGGAAAGGTCGCGTCGAATGGGCGTCCGGTCATCAACTCAACCAACTGCGGTTCGCTCATTCCCGCCGCTTCGTGTGTGCCCTGACTCTGACCGTCACGCAGGACGGTTACGCGATCCGTCACCGACAGCACTTCCGGCAGTCGATGGCTGACGTAGATCACGCCGATGTTGCGCGCCG